>JAZSAA010000533.1:0-7781 GCA_045601625.1 Clostridia bacterium
CCGTCAGGGCTGGTGACTTGACCGAATTTCCAATTCGGGCAAGTCAGTTTCGGCCGAAGGCCGAAACCGCGGATTTTCAAATTGATAATTTGAAAACCGCGCCGCTTGCACCGCCACTAAATACTAACCACTAAATACTAAGTACTCAAATTCTGATTTATCCCGACTCGCCGGGCAATCCCTGGCGCTTCAGCTCCCTGAGCTGGGTGGCAAGGATGTCGTATTCGTCGGACAGGGCCTGGGGGTTTTCGCCTTTTTTCGGCGCGGACATCCGCGCGGCGAGGGCGGCCAGGCGCATTTCGAGGGCGGAGATATGCAGCTTCAGGGCCTCGGTGTCGCGGTCCCGGCACGCCTGCGCTTCCATCGCTTCCGGCGTCCCCTCAAAGGCGGAGAGCCGGCCGCCGGAGAGGGTCAGGACGCGGGTGGCGACGGCGGAGACGAAGGCGCGGTCGTGGCTGACGAACAGCAGCGTGCCGCCGTAGCCCGAAAGCAGCGCTTCGAGGGCCTGGAGGGTGAACAGGTCCAGGTGGTTGGTGGGCTCGTCCAGGATCAGCAGATTAGATTGCGAAAGCAGCAGCCGGGCCAGCGCGACCTTTGCCCGCTCGCCGCCGGAGAGCGCCCGCACCGGCTTGAACACGCTGTCGCCCCGCAGGTTTAGACGAGCCAGCACCGTGCGGGCGGCAGATTCGGGAAGGGAGGAACCGGTCGTGGCGTTTTGCAGCGCCGTGTCGTCCGGGCGCAGCGCGCGCCCGTGGTCCTGGTCGAACCAGCCGATGCGCGCCTGGGGGTTTGGCCGTATCGCGCCGGCGAAGCGGGTGCCGGGGGAGGGTTCGCCTCGCAGCGCCCGCAGCAGCGTGGTCTTGCCGCAGCCGTTTTCTCCCGTCAGGGCCGTGCGCGAGCCGGTGGGCAACGTGAAATCCGCGCCGGCCAGCAGCGTCCGGCCACCGGCGGTGAGCTGCCTGCAACGGACGGAAAGGACCGTCTTCGCCGCGATGGGATGGGCCACGCCCAGCGCCATGCGGATTTCCGGCAGTTCCCGCGGGCGCTCCTTCTTCTCCAGGCGCTCCATGCGGCTTTCCAGCGTCTTTTTCACGTGGCTCTGGTGCAGCACGGCGTTGGTGTATTCGTGGGTGTGCAGCCGGGCTTCGCTGTTGCCCATACGCTTTGGGGCCTTTCGCACCGAGGCGGCCCATTCGGCTTTCTTCTGCATCGCCGCCCGAAGGCGCGCCTGCTCCGCGCGGTATTGGTCGTATTCAAATTGCTGGCGGCTCCTTTGCCGCCCGAGTTCCGCCTGCCAGTCGTCGTAGCCGCCGGGGAAATCCGAGAGCCTGCCGCCCTCCAGGTACAGCACCCGGGTGCAAAGCGCCCGCAGCAGGGACCGGTCGTGGGAGACCAGCAGCAGCGCGCCGTTGTGCGCCTCCAGGCGCTTTTGCAGGCGGGCGATGCCGGAAACGTCCAGGTCGGTGGTGGGTTCGTCGGCCAGCAGCAGTGGCGCCTCGCGGGACAGCGCCCCGGCGATGCGCCGACGGGTCTGCTCGCCGCCGGAAAGCCCCTCCCGGGCGTCGGGGGCGTGAAACTCCGAGGCGAGGCGGGCGTTGGCGGCGAGACGGGTGTCGCCGGACTGCCGGATGAGCGTCGCCGGGGCATAGCGCCGCACCGCGCCGCCGTCCGGGGGCAGCTCCCCGGCCAGGATGGCCAGCAGCGTGGACTTCCCCGCGCCGTTTTCCCCGACGAGCGCCACCCGCTCGCCGTCGTAGACGCACAGCCGCTCGACGTCCAGCACCGTCTGATCGCCGTAGGCCTTTGTGATATGGTTGGCTTCCAACAGAATCATGGGCATAAAAAACACTCCTTCCCGCCGGGGAGGAGCGCAAAAAACGCATGGCGAAGCACATGCCGTCGCGAACGCGCAGGGCGTCCGGCCGTGAAAAAACGCAACCTCCACGCGGCGGCAAAAATGACCCCTCGTTCATATGCCAGGGGTTTCTTTTTCTCGCCGGATGTCAGCTGCGGATCTTCATCAGTGGGTGTGTACCTGCCTTTCATCGGATGGCTGCATTATAGCAGATGGGGCGGGGGGATGTCAACCTTTGGTTTGCCGCCTTGGCGACAAACCAAAGGTCGATGGGGAATTATTCCTTTCCCTTTAAGAGCTCTCCGACCTTGTCGGTCAGGTTCTTTGCGCCGTCCACGATCTTCTCGTCGATGTCGGTCTTGTCCAGCAGCGCTTGAAGCTTGCCCGGGATGCCCTTCACGGCTTCCGCGACCTTCTCGTCGACGTCGGTCTTGTCCAGCAGCTCCTGCACCTTGCCCGGAATGCCCTTTACGGCCTCGACGACCTTCTCGTCGACGTCGGTCTTGTCCAGCAGCGCCTGCACCTTGCCCGGGATGCCCTTCACGGCCTCCGCGACCTTCTCGTCGACGTCGGTCTTGTCCAGGACCTCCTGCACCTTGCCCTTCACGTTTTCGATCACCTTGTTCAGCTCGTCGCTCATCTGAAAAACTCCTTTCACCCGCGCGGTTCCCATCGCGCCAACTGGCATTATTATACATAAGCAGCACGGGCGTGTCAAGGAAATGGCCCCGGGGCTTACGCATGGATTATATTTCTATTGCGATGACATGAACGCCTATGCCTGCAGGGGCGGCGTTGAAATAATGTTGTAACTCATGCGTTCGTCCCGAAATGGCTCCTGGTTGCCCTTGACGCTGGCCGCGCCGGAGTGCTATAATGAGCCGATGTCTGCGCGGGCTGGACGGAGGTGACGGCGGGTGGACCTGGATGTGCTGGGGAAGTGGCTGGGCTGGCTGCTGATGATCGGCTACGCGGCGCTGACCGTCGTCGAGGCACGCCGCTACTTCGCCTCCGCGCTGGAGTCTGCGGATCGGGCGGCTGCGACGATGGGAGCCCACGTCTCCCGGCGCAGGCTGCTGGGCGAGACGCTGGCGGCCTTTATTCTCTCCCGCCTGCTGGTGACGCTGGTATGCGCGGCGGGCTTCTGGGTCCAGGAAAAGACCCTGGCGGGCTTCCCCGGCGCGCTGTGGGAGAACCTGTTTCCCTGGGACGCCCACCACTACATCGACATCATGGAAAACGGGTATGTCGCCACCGGCGAGGCGCGGCTGTTCATCGTGTTCTTCCCGTTCTATCCGATGGTCTGTCGTTGCCTGATGCTGACGACGGGCATCTCCGCCACGGCGGCGGCGCTGCTGGTATCCAACGCGGCGCTGGCGGGCTGTGGGGCGGCCATGTACCGGCTGTGTGAGATGGACGGCGGCAAAACGCTGGGCCGCCGGGCGATGCTGCTGATGATGTTCTGCCCGATGACCTACTTCTTTTCCATCAGCTATTCGGAATCCACGTTCCTGCTGGTGACGCTGCTGGCGGTGCTGTTTGCCCGCAGGAAGCGCTTCGGCCTGGCGGTGCTCTTTGGAGCGCTGGCCTCCAGCGCACGCCTGCTGGGCATGGCCACGGCCATTCCCATATTCTGGGAGCTGCTGCGGGACTGCCGGGAGCGGCATGGGGAAGCGCCGGCTTCCACCGGGGATTGCGCCCGCTGGATCGGCCTGAGCACGCTGAGGGTGTTGCCGGTCAGCCTGGGCTTCCTGGGATACCTGAGCCTGAACTGGCATCTGTTCGGCAACGCGACCCAGTTCATGGTGTTCCAGCGGGAGCACTGGTACCAGGAATTCAGCCATCTTGGGAACACCTTCCGGTACTGCCTGTACAATTCGGTGATCTACGACGCCCACCTGTACCAGCTGGGGGTCTGGCGGCCCCAGGTGCTGCTGTTGCTGGCGGTGCCGCTGCTGGTGCTGTGGCGAAGGAAGAAGGCGAGGCCGGGGGACACGGCCTATACGCTGGTGTACCACTACGTCTCCTTTGCCCCCACCTGGCTGCTCAGCGGGCCGCGCTACGCCGCCTGCAACTACGCCCTGTATCCGATGCTGGCGGGCATACCCGGGCGCCGGCGGGGCTTCATCGCCATGTTGGCGGCGGAGTGCGCGCTGCTCGGCTACATGACATGGATCGGGCTTTGGCTGGGAAAGGTCTATTGAGTATATTAACGATGAAAGGTCAATGATCATGGACTGGATGGAATACACGATACTGACGACCACCGAGGGGTCGGAGCTGATCTCCCAGGTGCTGGAGGACGCCGGCAGCACCGGCACGATGATCGAGGACAGGAACGACGTGGCCGCGAACCAGCGCCCCGAGGGCCAGTGGGACATCATCGACGAGGCCATCGCCGAGCGCATCGGCGAGGACGTGAAGGTGACGGGCTATTTTGAGGCCGACGACAAGCTGGCGGACCGCATCGCCTTCATCGAAAGCGAGCTGCGCCGGCTGCGGGGCATGGACCTGGGCATGGACCTGGGCAAGCTGGAGACCCTGCGCCACGACATGGCCGAGCAGGACTGGACCGAGAGCTGGAAGGCGGCCTTCAGGCCCTTCCGCCTTGGCGCGCACATGGTGGTCCGTCCCAGCTGGGAGCAGGTGGCGCTCCAGCCCGGCGACCACGTGATCGAGATCGACCCCGGCATGGCCTTCGGTACCGGCACCCACGAGACCACGGGCATGTGCGTGGAGCTGGTGGAGAAGTATGTGAAACCCGGCGACAGCGTGATCGATATCGGCACCGGCACCGGTATACTGGCCATCGCCGCCGCCCATATGGGGGCCAAACCCGTGCTGGCCACCGACCTGGACGCCGTGGCCGTGCGCGTGGCGGCGGAAAACGTGGCGCTCAACGGCTTCGGGGACGTGATCGAAATGCGCTGCGGCGACCTGCTGGAGGTGGTGCACGAGACCGCCGACGTGGTGATCGCCAACATCATCTCCGACGTCATCGTCATGCTGGCGAAGCCCGTGCGCAAGGTCGTCGCCGACAACGGCCTGTTCATCTGCTCGGGCATCTCGGTGGAGCGCCGGGACGACGTGCTCCGGGCCCTGGCCGAGGCACGCTTCGAGGTGCTGGACGCGCCGATCCGGGGCGAGTGGTGCGCCATGGCGGCACGGAAGCTGCGGGGCGACGACTGACATGCACAGCTTTTACATCGAATCTCCGTCGAACGGTGCGGCCATGCTGCCCCCGGAGGAGGCGAAGCACGCGCTGAAGGTGCTGCGCCTGCGGCCGGGGGACGCGGTATGCGCCATGGACGGCGCGGGAAGGCGCTGGCGGGGCGAGATCGGCGAGGCGGACGGCGGCCGGGTCCGCGTGAAGCTGCTGGAGCCGCTGCCGGATAACGAGGCCCCGGTGCGCGTGACCGTCTACGAGGGCCTGCCCAAGGCCGACAAGCTGGACTTCATCGCCCAGAAGCTGACGGAGCTGGGCGCGGCGGCGCTGACGCCCGTGCGGATGGCGCGCTGCGTGGTGAAGCTGGACGCCCGGGACGGCGAAAAGCGCCGTGAGCGGCTGGAGAAGATCGCACGGGAGGCCGCCAAGCAGTGCGGCCGGGGCATGCCCCTGCAAGTCGCCGTGCCGATGGATTGGGGCGTGGCCGTGCAGGCGATGGCCCGACACGAGCTGCTGCTGATCCCCTGGGAAGAGGCCGGCGGCACGCGGATGAAGGATGCCTTCGCGGCGAACCCCGACGCCCGGGATATCGGCATCGTCATCGGCCCGGCGGGCGGCATCGCCCCGGAGGAGGTCGAAGCGATGGCCGCCGCCGGGGGACGCTGCGTCACCCTTGGACCCAGGATCCTGCGCACCGAGACCGCCGCGGTGGTCTCCGCCGCGTTGGCGATGCAGCTGTGGGGAGACGTGTGAAATTCTGATTTGTCGCGAAGGCGACAAATCAGAATTTGAGAGTTAAGAGTATAGAGATTAGAGTTTAGATGTGGTCGAAATCCTGACGGATTTCCATTACTCCAGCGAACCTCTGGCTTCACGCTAACTATCTCTAAACTCTCCACTCTAAACTCTATTCTGATTTACAAGGACTGGAGCGTGAAGTGTGGGAAAGAAAACCATAGCAACCTACACCCTCGGCTGCAAGGTGAACCAGTACGACACCGAGGCCATGCTGGAGCGCTTTGAGGCGGCGGGGTATCGCGCCGTGGGCTTCCAGGACGCGGCGGACGTGTACCTGATCAACACCTGCACCGTCACCGGCACCGGCGACCAGAAGTCGTTGAAGACCATTCGCCGCGTGGCCCGGGAGCACCCGGACTGCGCCATCGTGGTGTGCGGATGCCTGGCCCAGCGGGAGGCCGGGCGCCTGGCCGCTATGGACAACGTGGCCCTGGTGCTGGGCGTGCAGCGGCGGGGCGAGGTGGTTGAGCTGCTGGAATCGGCGCTGGCGTCCGGCGAGACCGTGAACGCCGTGGGGCCCCTGAAGGGTGCGGGGTTTGAGAGCCTCTTCGTCTCCCGCCACGAGGGCAAGACCCGGGCCACCATGAAGATCCAGGAGGGCTGCGACCGCTATTGCAGCTACTGCATCATCCCCAGCGTGCGGGGGCCGGTGCGTTCGATGCCCCTGGAGGCCGTGGCCGCCGAGGCCGCGCGGCTGGGGGCGGCGGGCTACCGGGAGATCGTGGTCACGGGCATCCACCTGGCCAGCTACGGCCGGGGCACGAACGACACCCTGATGGACGCTGTACGCGCCGTGCACGACGCGCCTGGGGTGCGCCGGGTGCGGCTGGGCTCGCTGGAGCCGGTGACGGTGACGGAGGCATTCGCCCGCGAAGCCGCCGGGCTGCCGGGGCTGATGCGCCAGTTCCACCTGTCGCTGCAATCCGGCAGCGCGGGAGTGCTGAAGCGGATGCACCGCCGCTATACGCCGGATGAGTACCGCGCCGCGGTGGGAACCCTTCGCCGCTACATGCCAGACTGCGCCGTGACCACCGACGTGATCACCGGCTTCCCCGGCGAGACGGAGGAGGAGTTTGCCGAAACGGTGGCCTTCGTGCAGGAGGTCGCCCTGGCCCGGATTCACGTGTTTCCCTATTCCCGGCGCAAGGGCACCGTGGCCGACGCCATGCCCGGTCAGGTGGACGAGACCCTGCGCCGCGCCCGCGCGAAAAAACTGATCGCGGTGGGGAACCAACTGGAGCGGCGCTTCGTCCAAGGATTGGTGGGCACCTGCCAGCAGGTGCTGTTCGAGCAGGCCGCGGGCGAAGGACTGAGCGAGGGCTACACCGGCCAGTACGTGCGCGTGCGGGCGGCGGCCCGGCCCGGCGGGCTGTGCCGGGTGCGCATCGACGGCGCGGAGGGCACGCTGGCCCACGGGACCGTCATCGAACACGAACAGGAGGAAGATACCGATGAGTGACTGTCTGTTTTGCAAGATCATCGCCGGGGAGATTCCCGGAAACGCCGTATTTGAGAACGACAAGGTGTACGCCTTCCGAGACATCAACCCCCAGGCCCCGGTGCACGTGCTGGTGGTGCCGAAGAAGCACATGGACAACATCCTCCAGTGCGACGCCGAGACCGCCGCGGCCCTGACCGACGCCGTGCGGCAGATCGCCGCCAGCGAGGGCGTGGACAAGAGCGGCTTCCGGCTCATCAGCAACTGCGGCAGGGACGGCGCCCAGTCGGTCAACCACCTGCACGTCCACCTGATGGGCGGCAAACAGCTGCCCGAGCGGATGGGGTAATGTTGGGGCAGGTTAAATAATTGGGTCATTTCCATACAAGGGTTGACGAGTACACGCCTTATGCGGTATAATAACCATTGTGGCGAACCCCATGCTACATTGGCTATGCCATTCAATCGCGAGGGGAGGGAAAGCACATGTCCGAGGTACGCATTCGGGAAAATGAATCATTGGA
>JAZSAA010000534.1:0-2773 GCA_045601625.1 Clostridia bacterium
CTGGCACCTGGCCAACGTGCTGGGCATTGACGAGGCCTCCCCGTGCCGCATCGAATTCCACGAGGTCACCAGCAAGGCCGTGAAGGCCGCGGTGAAGAACCCCCGGAAGATCGACATGGACCTGGTCAACGCCCAGCAGGCCCGGCGCGTGCTGGACCGGCTGGTGGGCTACAAGATCAGCCCGATCCTGTGGCAGAAGATCAAGAAGGGCCTGTGCGCCGGCCGCGTGCAGTCGGTCGCCACCAAGATCATCTGTGACCGGGAGGCCGAGATCGAGGCCTTCATCCCCGAGGAATACTGGACGCTGGAGACCACCTTCTCAATCGGCGACGCGAAGGTCACCGCCCGTTACACCGGCGAGGGCGACGACAAGGTGGAACTGAAGACCCGCGCCGACGCCGACGCCGTGATCGCGCGGTGCGAGGGCGCGTCCTTCGCCGTGGCCGCCATCAAGAAGGGCGAGCGCCGCAGGCTGCCCGCGCCGCCCTTCACCACGTCGAATTTGCAGCAGGAGGCCTCCCGCAAGCTGGGCTTCTCCACCCAGAAGACCATGCAGATTGCCCAGCAGCTCTACGAGGGCGTCGAACTGGCCGGCGAGGGCTCCCAGGGCCTGGTGACCTACATCCGCACCGACTCCACCCGCATCGCCGACGAGGCCGTGGAAGCCGTGCGCGAGCTGATCGGCAACGTCTGGGGCGCGGACTTCCTGCCTGAAAAGCCCAACGTGTACAAGACCCGCAAGTGCGCCCAGGACGCCCACGAGGCCATCCGCCCCACCGTGGTGGACCGCCGCCCCGAGAGCGTCAAGGCGTCCCTGTCCCGGGACCAGTATCGGCTGTACAAGCTGATCTACGACCGCTTCGTCTCCAGCCAGATGACCCCCGCGCTGTACGACACCCTGGCCGTGGACATCGACGCCGAAAGCGGCGCGCGCTTCCACTTCAACGGCCAGAAGCAGCGCTTCGCGGGCTTCACCGTGGTGTACGTCGAGAGCGTGGACGACCCCCAGGAGGAAGCCGTGAACGGCAACCTGCCGGAGCTGACCGAGGGCATGGCCGCCGCCGCCGGCGAAATGGACGCCGAGCAGCACTTCACCCAGCCGCCGCCAAGGTACACCGAGGCCAGCCTGGTGCGCACGCTGGAGGAGAAGGGCATCGGCCGCCCCTCCACCTACAGCCCCACCATCTCCACCATCACCGGCCGACGGGGCTACATCGCCAAGGAGAACAAGCGCCTGATTCCCACCGAGCTGGGCAAGATCGTCAACGACCTGATGTGCAAGAACTTCCCGGACATCGTTGACGTCACCTTCACCGCCAACATGGAGGACCAGCTGGACGACGTGGAGGCCGGCAAGACCGACTGGCGCGGCATCGTGTCCGAGTTCTACGGCCCCTTTGAAAAGGATCTGGAGAAGGCCGAGGCGAGCATCGAGAAGATCGCCATCGAGGACCAGGTGTCCGACGTGCCCTGCGAAAAGTGCGGCGCGATGATGGTCTACAAGATGAGTCGCTACGGGCGATTCCTGGCCTGCCCCAACTTCCCCGCCTGCCGCCATACGCTGGCCCTGCCCAACAACATCGGCGTGCCCTGCCCCAAGTGCGGCGGCGAGCTGCTGGAGCGCATCAGCCGCAAGGGCCGCAAGTTCTACGGCTGCGAAAAGTACCCCGAGTGCGACTTCGTGTCCTGGGATCGGCCCGTGAAGGACAGGTGCCCCGTCTGCGGCAGCTACATGGTGCTCAAGCGCGGCGGCAAGGACACCCTGTTCCACGTCTGTGCCAACGAGACCTGCCGGCACAAGGTGCAGGTGGAGAACAACACGGAGGACACCGATGCCTGATACCGTCACCATCGTCGGCGCGGGGCTGGCGGGCAGCGAGGCGGCCTGGCAGCTGGCGAAGCGGGGCATCCCCGTCCGGCTGATCGAGATGAAGCCCGTGAAGTACAGCCCGGCCCACAAGCGCCCGGGCTTTGCCGAGCTGGTCTGCTCCAACTCGCTGAAGGCGGAGCACCTGTCCAACGCCTCGGGACTGTTAAAGGCCGAGCTGCGGGCGATGGACAGCCTGATCCTGCGCTGCGCGGAGGAGAGCCGCGTGCCCGCCGGCGGGGCGCTGGCCGTGGACCGGGACGAATTCTCGGATAAGATCACCGCGGCGCTGGAAAGCCACCCGCTGGTGACCGTGGAACGGGGCGTGGTGTCACAGATCCCCGATTCCCCCGCCATCGTCGCCACCGGACCGCTGACCGACCCTTCGCTGACCGACGCCATAGCGGCGCGCACCGGCGTCGGCGCGCTGAACTTCTTCGACGCCGCCGCGCCTATCGTCACCGCCGAGTCGCTGGACATGACGAAGGTTTTCCGGGCCTCCCGCTACGGCAGGGGCTCCGACGACTACCTGAACTGCCCGATGACCGAGGCGGAGTACAACGCCTTCTACGACGCCCTGATGGGCGCGGAGCTGGCTGAGCTGCACGACTTTGAAAAGAAGCTGGTGTTCGAGGGCTGCCTGGCCGTGGAGATCCTGGCCTCCCGGGGCCGCCAGACGCTGGCCTTCGGGCCGCTGAAGCCGGTGGGGCTCACCGATCCCCGCACGGGAAAAGAGCCCTACGCCGTGGTGCAGCTGCGCCAGGAGAACGTCCAGGGCACGCTGTACAACCTGGTGGGCTTCCAGACCCGCCTGAAGTGGGGCGAACAGAAGCGGGTGTTCGGCATGATTCCCGGCCTGGAAAACGCGGAATTCGCCCGCTACGGCGTGATGCACCGCAACACCTA
>JAZSAA010000535.1:0-5421 GCA_045601625.1 Clostridia bacterium
CAACTCCTTGGCTCACAGAACGACATGGCTACGATCCGACTTGGCATGATTATTTTTCGTCATATTGCGGATTGCCGCTTCGTGAAGCACATGTTAAACTAAAAGGTGGATATTTTTAGCTGTGCAAGACCCGGCCTGGACCGCTGCGCTGCATAGAACCAAAGAGGAGGATGGACCATGAGTGATATCTACAGATTGGCAAAACCGAGGAAGAAGGGGCTGCTTTCCCTGCTGTTCAGCCGCTTTTTTGTGATCGTGCTGCTCTTGATCGTGCAGGTGATCCTGGTAATCAGCTTTTATTCCTGGCTGAAGGATCTGCTGCCCTTCTTCTCGGCGGTCACCGTCCTGTTCACCATTGGCGGGGTGATCTACCTGTTCAACTGTGATATGGATTCCTCCGCCAAGCTGACGTGGATGTTCGTCATATCCCTGGTGCCGATCACCGGCGTGGCCCTGCTGGCATTTACCCAGACAAACCTGGGCCACCGGACGGTGCAGCGCCGGGTGGCCGAGCTGATCGGCGAGACTGCCAGGGCCGTCCCGCAGCCCCCGGAGACGCTGGCAAAGCTGGAGGACGACCCCTATGCCACGGACGACCTGAACACCTTCATGAACCGAAGCGGCTGCTTCCCGGTGCTTGAAAACACCGAGGTGACCTATTTCCCCCTGGGCGAGGACAAGTTCGCCGCCATGCTGGAGGAGCTGCGCAAGGACGAAAAATTCATCTTCATGGAGTATTTCATCATCGACGAGGGCTACATGTGGGGCAGCGTCCTGAAGATTCTGGAGGAGAAGGCGAAGGCCGGCGTGGATGTCCGCGTGATGTATGACGGCATGTGCGAAATTACCCTGCTGCCTTCAAACTACTGCGAGCTGCTGGGCCAGCACGGCATCAAGGCCAAGGCGTTCGCGCCGATACGGCCCATCGTGTCCTCCCACTACAACTACCGGGATCATCGCAAGATCCTGGTGATCGACGGGAAGGTGGCCTTCAACGGCGGCGTCAACCTGGGGGACGAGTACATCAACCGCACCCATCCCTTCGGGCACTGGAAGGACACCGCCGTCATGATGAAGGGCGACGCGGTCCGCAGCTTTACGCTGATGTTCCTGCAGATGTGGAACATCACCGAGGAGCATGCTGTGTTCGAGCCTTGGATCGGTCCCACCGGCTATGTGCCCGAGAACCCCTCCGGTTTCGTGATCCCCTTCGGGGATTGCCCGCTGGATGAGGACAAGGTCGGCCGCGCCGTATACATGGACATCCTCAACCGGGCGACGGATTACGTACACATCATGACGCCCTACCTGATCCTGGACGACGAACTGAAGACCGCCCTGATCTACGCGGCCCAACGCGGCGTCGACGTCCGGCTGATCCTGCCGGGCATCCCCGACAAGAAGCTGGCCTTCGCTCTGGCCAAGTCCCATTACAAGCGGCTGGTCGGCGCCGGCGTCAAGATCTACGAGTACACGCCCGGCTTTGTCCACGCCAAGGTGTTCGTCAGCGACGACGTGAAGGCGGTGGTCGGCACCATCAACCTGGACTATCGAAGCCTGTACCACCACTTCGAGTGCGGCACCTACATGTTCAAGACGGATTGCATCCCCGACATTGAGCGGGACTTCCAGGAGACGATGGCCAAGTGCCGCCAGGTTACCCCCGAGACCATTAAAAACGAAACGCTGTTCTACAAGGTTGCGGGCAACCTGATGAAGTTCGTCGCTCCGCTGATGTAACACAGCCGTCCGGGAAGGAAGGAAAGCAACATGAAGAGATTTGTCGCCATATGGGTTGCTGTCGCGCTGTTTCTCTGCTGCGCCTGCGCCGGGGCCGAAGACCGGGCAGTCACGGTTCCGACCGGCGAATCGGAAGGGTGGCGCCTGTCCAACGACATGATCGTCGATACGGTCCTGCTCCATGACATCCTGGAGCGCCTTTGCCCGAACTGGCTGTTGCGCAAAGGGGCGGAGAAGGCCGGCATATTGTTGAATGCCATCGAGCCGTCGCTGACTGTTGCCAGGGACGGGCTCCAGCTGGATATCGACCTCAACGGCAAAAAAGCACTGTCCATCGGCGGAATGCGGACGGACGACGGCGTCCTCATCGCCTCGACGCTGTTTCCCAACTATGTCATCTCCGTATCCACGGGAAGGGTGACGGAGATCATTTCGGACATCTCGCCGATGGTCGCGCGGCCGAAGTCGAAGGCGAAAATCGTCTCTGACGAAGCCGGACCGGCATTGCAGACGGCCTCCCCGGAGGACGGGGCGGACGGCGGGGAAGCGGCGCCTTCCGCGACGCAGCCCACCGATCCCGACGAGACGCTGCCGGTGGAGGAGATGTCCCAATACGTCAGTGTTACAGCGCCCGAGGACGGCGAATACCTGGTGGACGGCGTTCGCTACGACGTAAGGCGCACCTTCAACCTGGACTGCGACGGCATCGTGGGCGCCTGGAACACTTTTGTGGACTGGGTTTTCAAAAACAAGGGCGTTACCGCTCTGCTGGAGATCGCCAGGAAAGCGGAGCTTGAAGTTGACATCGATCAGGTCAAAACGCTGCTTTCGGCGGACGCCCTTCCCCGGCTCAGCGCCACGTCCTATTCCAGCGCCGCCACCGGGGACCGCCTCATCACCGCTACCGCCGCGAGCAGCGACGGCACGAAGGTCTACGGGGACGCCAGGATCCGGATCACAGAGGACGAGGTGACCGCGAGCATACGCCTTTCATTCCTGCCGCTGGACATCGACTTTCAGATGAATCGGGAGGAAGGACTCCGTGCGGAGCTGGACTTGCGCGGGAAGGAGCCCCTGCTCCACGCGACGCTGGTTGCGGAGGAAGGCCCGAAGGGCCAGCTTGAGGTCAGCGTCGGCGGGACCTACCTCGGCTCGGACTTTGAGGTCGTCCCCTTCGACGCCTCCGGCGAGGGCTTTCGCCTGACCGCAAGCCTGTACTACACGGACGAAAGGAACCCCATCTTCCGGGAGGAATTCACCCTCCAGCCCCACGGGACCCTCACGCTGGACTTCACCGACGCGAAGAAGATGTTGGTGCCGCTTACGTCGCTGTTCAACATAAGCAGCGGGCAGCTGGTGGGCTTTGCCCTGGACATTGCGCTCAACGGCATCGGCGGCCTCCTGGACGCGACCACAAGTGTACTGACCCAGATAAAGCAGCTTCCCGAACAGGAAACCGACGCCGCAAAGCCTGCCGCGTAAGGCTTCCCCGGACGGGCATCCCGCTTCGCGGGTACGCCATGAATGAAATTCGGATCGCAGCGGCGTCGTCTGTGCCGCCATCGTCCTGCCCATATTCCTGGGGGACGGTGCGGCACGGACGCCGTCGCTTGTTTTAAACCGGCGAAGGCCGTGGAGAAACCCATGAAATGGAAAATATAACGCAATTACCACAAATTGTGATACGTTTTTCATATTGGATTTATGCCAATATCTGATATAATAAAATAGACGAATCATAACATCATCAAAAAAAGAAGTGGGGATCCCGGCGATGGTCCTCGGCGTGTGCGTGGATATCGTCCGGTATTACGTCATGCAGAGCTACGGCTCCTCGAGCTGTACCCGGCTGGGCGTGCTGCTGTTTACCCTGACGATGGGCTTCTACCTGTTTCGGGAGCAGACCCGCGCGCTGCGGCTCAAGCAGCATGATAACTCTGTCTTTATCAGCGAGATTACGACGGCCTTCGCCAAGGTCATCGACATGAAGGAAAGTTATACCAACGGCCACTCCTCCCGGGTGGCAAGGTATACCTCGATGCTGGTCAGGGAGCTGGGCTATGACGACGAGGCGGTGGAGCGCTACTATCGCATTGTGCTGCTGCACGACGTGGGCAAGATCGGCATTCCCAAGGCGGTGCTGAACAAGCCCGGCAAGCTGACGGACGAGGAGTGCGAGATCATCAAATCCCACACCGTCAAGGGCTACGACGCGCTGAAGGACATCAGCATCATGCCGGAGCTGGCCATCGGCGCCCAGGCCCACCACGAACAGCCGAGTTCCGCGATCCTGCCGACGATGGCGGCGGGAGTCTTGAGAACATCGAAAACATCCGCAGCGGAGTGGAGAATCGCCCGAAGGCATAGCGGGCTTCTGACACTTTGAGCCATACAGCCCAAACCGAAGCGGACTGATGGATTATGTATGCTCGGATGCGTCCATCGGCGCATGCGGCCAATTACAGGGAGGGAAAATCATGCTCTTTCAGGAACTGGGGAAACTGAAGCGGTCGTCGATCATGACGTCGATCATACTGATGGCGGTGGGTGTGCTGATGATCATCTGCCCGCAGCAGTACGTGAACGCGCTGGTGTCGACGCTGGGATACGGCGCGCTGGTGTTCGCGGGGGTGATGGTGCTGGACTTCATTTCCGGGAAAAAGGTGCTGATGAACTACATCTACTTCACCGGGGCGCTGATACTGGCGCTGCTGGGTATAGCCATCGTGGCCTTCGAGGCGGACGTGGTGCGGGTGATCGGCCTGGTCTTCGGGTTCGTGCTGGTGGGCGACGGCATCGTGGGGATCGTGAACGCCCTGATGTACGTGCGACGCGCGGAGCGCTCGGGCTGGTGGGTGCTGATCGTGCTGAACGCGCTGATGATACTGTGCGGGCTGATCGTGCTGGTAAATCCGTGGCGGAACGAGCCGACGCTGCTGTTCGACGTGATCGGGGGGATGCTGCTGTTCTCGTCGATCGTGAGCGTCGTGCGGCTGTTCTGGCTGTGGCCGATCAGGGAAGCGTAAGGAGGGCTGAACGATGGAGAACAACAGGGACAGGGATATGAACCGCGCGCCCCTGGAGGACGCGCTGGAAAAGGAGCCTGAGGTTCAGGCAACGCAGCCCGACGAAGCGGCCCCGGAGGCGATGGATACGGGCAGGCTGGACGAAATGATCGACAGTCTTGATGCAGGGACTTCCACGGAAGCAAACGCGGAGGACGCCGAGGCCTCCCTTGAGGTGGAGACGCCCGAGGTAACAGAGGCCGCCGAAGCGCCGGCGAGCGAGGTCGAGGCGATGAAGGCGGAGCTGGCCCAGACGGAGCAGGCGGTCCGCGACGCCCAGGCGGAGATGAAATCGGGCAAAAAGCTGGCGAACAAGGCGTCGAAGGACGTCATGGAAGCGAAGAAGACGCTGGCGGCCCAGAAGAAGCAGGTGAAGGAGGCCGTGCGGAAGGAGAAGCGCGAGAAGCGCCAGCAGGCGGCGGCGAAGAACAAGGATGAGCTTGCTCAGGAGCTGGAGCGCCGCAAGGCGGCGCTGCAGCACACGAAGGCGGAGATGGGCGAAAAGCTTAAGGGCATGCTGTCGAGCGAGCTGAAGGCGATGGAGAAGTACAAAAAGACCCGCGCCGCCGAGATCATGGCCGTGTTCGCCAAGCATAATTTCTATGCCAACGGCTTT
>JAZSAA010000536.1:0-3219 GCA_045601625.1 Clostridia bacterium
TTCATCAGGCCCCGGCGCTGGGCCTCCTCGGGCCAGTGGTTGTCGTAGCCGTTGCCGTTGAACAGTATGCGCCTGTGGGCCTTGACGGTATCCCGGATCAGGTCGTGCAGGGCCTGGGTGAAGTCCTCCGCCCCCTCCAGCACGTCGGCGAACTGCCGCAGGCTCTCGGCCACGGCGGTGTTGATGACGATGTTGGGCTTGGCGATGGACTGGCTGGAGCCGGGACTGCGGAACTCGAACTTGTTGCCGGTGAAGGCGAAGGGGGAGGTGCGGTTGCGGTCGGTGGAATCCCTGGGGATGCGGGGCAGCACGTCCACGCCGATCTTCAGCTGCTCCTTGTCGTGGCCGCCGTAGGGGGCGTCGTTCTCGATGGCCTCCAGCACCTCTGTCAGCTCGTCGCCCAGGAACATGCTGATCACCGCCGGCGGAGCTTCGTTGGCGCCAAGGCGATGGTCGTTCCCCGCCGTGGCCACCGAGATGCGCAGCAGGTCCTGGTAGTCGTCCACGGCCTGGATCACCGCGCACAGGAACAGCAGGAACTGGGCGTTCTCGAAGGGGGTCGCGCCGGGGTCCAGCAGGTTGACGCCCGCGCTGGTGGAGATGGACCAGTTGTTGTGCTTGCCGGAGCCGTTGACGCAGTTGAAGGGCTTTTCGTGCAGCAGGCAGACCATGCCGTGGCGGTGGGCCACCTTGCGCATCAGCTCCATGGTCAGCTGGTTGTGGTCCACGGAGATGTTGGTGGTGGTGAATATGGGGGCCAGCTCGTGCTGGGCCGGGGCGACCTCGTTGTGCTCGGTCTTGGCCAGGATGCCCAGCTGCCAGAGCTCGTCGTTCAATTCCTGCATGAAGGCCTGCACCCGGGGCTTGATGACGCCGAAGTAGTGGTCGTCCAGCTCCTGGCCCTTGGGGGGCTTCGCGCCCAGCAGCGTGCGGCCGGTGAGCATCAGGTCCTCCCGGGCGTTGACCATCGCCTGGTCCACCAGGAAATATTCCTGCTCCGCGCCGACGGTGGTGACGGGGGTCACGTCCCCGTGGCCGAACAGCTTCAGCACCCGGCTGACCTGGCGGTTGATGGCCTCCATGCTGCGCAGAAGGGGTGTCTTCATGTCCAGCGCCTCGCCGCCAAAGCTGCAAAAGGCGGTGGGGATGTACAGAACGGCGTCCTTGATGAAGGCGAAGGAGGTCGGGTCCCATGCAGTATAGCCCCGGGCCTCGAAGGTGGAGCGCAGGCCGCCGGAGGGGAACGACGAAGCGTCGGATTCGCCCCGCACCAGCTCCTTGCCGGAGAACTCCATGATCACGCCGCTGGGAGCGGACCCTCCGTCGCTGCCGTCCGGGGAGATGAAGCTGTCGTGCTTCTCGGCGGTGATGCCGGTCATCGGCTGGAACCAGTGGGTGAAGTGGGTCGCGCCCTGTTCGATGGCCCAGTCCTTCATGGCGTTGGCGACGATGTTCGCCACCGCGATGTCCAGGCGCTTGCCGTCCGAGATGCAGCGCAGCATCTCCCGGTAGGTGTCCTTCGGCAGCCGCTGGCGCATGGTGGTCAGGTTGAACACCTTCGCGGCAAAGCGGTTTGCGACATCCTTCATGCGGGTCACTCCTTCATCCTCTGTTGATTGCGGGGGGGTAAAGACGTTGTGTCGGCAATCATATATGGGATTATTGTATGTCATCACCGTCGCCTTTGCAAGCGGCGACGGGGTAATAAACGAAAAATTTGCAATGCACGCGAAAGGGGACCGGACTTGCGTCCGGTCCCTTCGTCGGTTCCCGTATCGGTTATGCCGCGGGCTGGATGGAGGAGGCGACGATGGCCCAGGTCTCGGTGGCGCCTTCCTCGGAGATCGGGGTCATGGTGAACTCCAGCAGGTAGCCGGTGTCAGACACGAAGGCGATGTTCAGGGTGTCGTTCTCGGCCAGGGTATACTCCACCGCCTTCAGGCCGTTGATGTACTCGATCTCGATGTTTTCCGCGCCGTGCTCGGGCAGGGCCGCCGCGTAATCCTCGATGGTGGCGCCGTTGATGTCGGTATAAACCACGTTGATGCCCGCGTCGCCGGCCTCATTGACGAAGGAGGCGACCACATCGCCCTCGGTGCCCTCGGGTATATCGACGGGCTGGAACACGGTGGGCACCCACAGCATGACCTCGCAGGCATTGAGGGTGTAGAAATCGCCTTCGATGCCGGACTCCTCCACAACGGGTGCGACCTCTTCCCAGGTGATCGAGTGCGCTTCGGCCAGCGCGCAGGTGCCCAGCAGGCACAGCGCCATCAACAGTGCGACAAACTTCTTCATGTAAACAAACCTCCCCTGTATTATTCCTCCCCGAAGGGTCAAGAGCATTATAACGCCTGCTTAAGGAATTATAAACCTCTATTTTACCGCCCGGGCAGCCTCGCAGATCAGCTTCACGCAGGCGTCGTAGCCCAGCAGGCCGCTGTCCAGCATCAGGTTGTAGTTATGGTAGTCGCCCCAGTGGCGGCCGGCGAACTGCTGGTAGTAGCTGCGGCGGGCGGCGTCGGTCTTCTTCATGGCCTTCTGGATGTCCGAGGGATTCTTGCTGTCGATGAGCTCACTGACGCGGGCGGCGCGGTGCAGGTCGTCGGCATAAATGAACACGTTCAGGCAGTCCACGTTGGCCCCGTCCAGTATGGCGTCGGCGCAGCGGCCCAGTATGATGCAGGGGCCCTTGGCCGCCAGCGTCAATATGACCTTGCGCTCGATCTGGTGGATGGCCTCCCGCCGGTCCACATAGGCCGCGGGGGTGATCTTCCGCAGGAAGGCGTCCATCCGGGAGATCTCCTCCTCCTCGTGTTCGATGACGCTGGTGTCCAGTCCGCTGTCCTTGACGGTGTCGCGGATGATGTCCCGGTCGTAGAGCTCGATGCCCAGCTGTGCCGCCACGCGGCGGGCGATGGAATGTCCGCCGGCGCCGTAATCCCGGCTGATGGTGATGATGCCGCTCATAGTATTCCTCCTGATGTCGTTGTGACTGTTGGGAAAAATTCTGATTTGTCGGGCTGACGCCCGTTTGAAGGGGGACAGGTCCCCCTTCAATACAAACGGGGGCCTGCCCGGCCCGTTCTCACTGAAAACAGTCCACTGGACTGTTTTCCGGGCGTTCGAACCCTCCTCAGATTTGCCTGAAATCGCAGGCGATTTCCGGGCGGGCGGCGCTGCACCTCAAATCTTCGATTTGAGCTGTCAGCGGTTTTC
>JAZSAA010000537.1:0-5375 GCA_045601625.1 Clostridia bacterium
CTCTCGCCGGTGAGCAGGCTCTCGTCGGCGCTGCCCGCGCCCTGGCGCACCCAGGCGTGCGCGGGCACCTGGTCCCCGGTCCGCAGGATCACCAGGTCGCCCCGCACCAGCGCGTCGGGGGACAGGCGCTTCTCCTCGCCGTCCCGCCGCACCCCCACCGGGGTCTGGGCCAGCAGCTTCAGCTCGGACACGGTCTTGCGGGCGCGCAGCTCTTGGATCGTGCCGATGAGCGTGTTGGACACCACCACGCCCATGAACAGCATGTTCCGCCACGCCCCCACCAGCGCCAGGGCCAGCGCCAGCAGCACGTTCAGCAGGTTGAACCAGGTAAACAGGTTCTTCGCCACGATCTGCAGCGGCGTGCGCCCGTCGTCCTTCGCCGCGGCGTTGCCTTCGCCCGAGGCAAGCCGGTGGCCCGCCTCGGCCTCCGTCAGCCCGGAAAGGTCTGTCAAACTCTCCGGCACCCCGGAGGGAAGGGTGAGTTGTTCGCTTTCGTACATTTGTTTTTACCTCGTTTGTTGTTGAAAATTATGATTTATCGCTCCCGGATGGACTTTTTCTGTCATTTCATGTATAATCATAACCAACAACTTACCCATCAAAGGAGAAGCATCCATGATCAGCAAAGATCCCGCCGGGTTTGTGCTGCTGTCCGACGTGGTGCCCCACATCGTGCAGGAGATCCGCTATTTTTCCACCTTCAATTTCGTCGGGGAGCGGGTGGACGGCTACGAGGAGCCCGTCGCGCTGCTGACCCGCCAGGCCGCCCGGGCGCTGAAGGCCGTCAGCAACGAAATGATGGTGAAGGGCTACCGGCTGAAGGTGTTCGACGCCTACCGGCCGGTGATGGCGGTGAAGCACTTCATCTTCTGGGCCATCGAGGACGAGGACGTGCGCATGAAGCCCTATTTCTACCCCGACATCAACAAGCAGGACGCCTTCGAGCTGGGATACATCGCCAAGCAGTCCAGCCACAGCCGGGGCAGCGCCATCGACCTGACCCTGCTGGACATGAAGACCGGCAAGGAGATGGACATGGGCGGGCCCTTCGACCTGTTCAGCGAGGTCTCCCATCCGGACTACCGGGGCGTCACCGACGAGCAGTACGCCAACCGGATGCTGCTGCGCGCCGCCATGGAGCGCAACGGCTTCGAGCCCTACGAGTGCGAGTGGTGGCATTTCCGCCTGGCGGACGAGCCCTTCCCGGACACCTGGTTCGATTTCCCGGTGGCTGCGGGCTCGGTGAAGGCGTGACGCTTCGGGCCCATCAGCGCCATATATAGAATAGCAGATTATACGCAATATTTTTTTGACATATTTGTGGTAAAACGGTTGCGTTGCCATGGAAAATGTATTAATATATGCAATGGATATATTTGTGGATGGTATGAGCCACAGGATTTAGCAGGGGAGTGTCGGTATGCAGGCTGATAGACGGTTGACCCGAAACCTGTCTCCGCTGGGTGCGTGGGCTTTTTCAATCGGCACCAGCATCGGGTGGGGCTCCCTGGTCGTCACCAGCAACACCTACCTGGCCCATGCCGGCCCCCTGGGCAGCACCTTCGGCATGATCGTCGGCGGGCTGATCATGCTGGTCATCGCGGCGAACTACGCCTACCTGATGAACGTCTATCCCGACGCAGGCGGCGCGTATCACTATGCCAGCGAGGTGCTCGGCCACGACTACGGCTTCCTGACGGCCTGGTTTCTCAGCCTGACCTACCTCGCGATCCTGTGGGCGAACGCCACGTCGATCCCCCTGTTCGCCCGGTATTTCCTGGGGAACGTGTTCAAGGTGGGGCGGCTGTACACGCTGTTCGGCTATGACGTTTACATCGGCGAAGCGCTGCTCTCCATTGCGGCGCTGGTGCTGGTGGCGCTGCTGTGCGTCCGGCAGAAGGGCGTGACGGCGAAGCTGATGATCGCCATGGCCATCGCCTTCACCGTGGGCATCGTCGTCTGTTTCGCGGCGGGATTCTCGGGCAGCAAGGGCGATCTCGGCGCGGGCTACGTGCCCGGAAGCTCCGCCCTCTCCCAGATCGTGCGCATCGCGGTGATCTCCCCCTGGGCGTTCATCGGCTTTGAAAACATCTCCCACGCCACCGAGGAGATGCGCTTCAAAAGCACGCGGCTGTACCGGGTGCTGTTCATCTCGGTGATCTCCACTACGATACTGTACATATTCGTCACGCTGCTGTCGGTCACGGCCTATCCCGGCGAGTATCGCTCGTGGCTGGACTACATCCAGAACCGGGAGCACCTGGAGGGCCTGAAGGGGCTGCCGGCCTTCTACGCGGCCAACCGCTACATGGGCCGCACGGGCGTGGCCATACTGATGCTGGCGCTGCTGTCGCTGATCGTCACCAGCCTGATCGGCAACATCTCGGCCCTGAGCCGGCTGTTTTACGCCCTGGGCCGGGACAACGTGCTGCCCGCCTGCTTCGGCGAGCTGAACGACCGCAACGTCCCCGCGAAGGCCATCGCGCTGATCGTGGGCATGTCGGCGCTGTTCCCCTTCCTGGGCCGGACGGCCATCGGCTGGATCGTGGACGTCACCACCATCGGCGCGACGCTGATCTACGGGCTGGTGTCCGCCTCGGCGATGAAGCTGGGCCGGGAACGGCGCGACGGCCGGGAGCGCAGGCTGGGCGCGCTGGGGCTGGGCATGATGGTTTGCTTCGGCCTGTACACACTGGTGCCAAACCTGTACACTTCCGGTACCATGGCCCGGGAATCCTATTTCTTCTTCATCGTGTGGTCGGTGCTGGGCTTCGTGTATTTCCGGCGGATGCTGCGTGTCGACCGGGCGCGGCGCTTCGGCAAGTCCATCGTGGTGTGGATCGCCCTGTTTTCGCTGGTGCTGTTTGTGTCGCTGGTATACCTGTGCCAGTCCATCATCGACGCCACCGGCGAGGGCATGCGCAACATTGAACGGTTTTACGTCAGCAGCGGCAGGGCGGGCGTCCAGGAGGGCGTGGTCATCGAGCAGCTGGCCCGCATCCGGAACATCACCGGCACCAACGTGACGGTGGTTGTGGGCCTGATCGCGCTGTCGCTGTACGTGCTGATCGGCAACTTCCGGCTGATCAACGAGCGGGCCACCTCCAGCGAATTGCAGCTGGGCGCGGTCCGCGAGATCGCCAGCCGGGACGCGCTGACCGGCGTGAAGAGCCGCCTGGCCTACGCGGAGAAGGAGAAGGAGCTGGACGAGCAGATCGCCAATCGCGCCGTCGGGGAATTCGGCATCGTGGTGTGCGACCTGAACGGCTTGAAGCTGATCAACGACGAATTCGGCCACAAGGCGGGCGACGAGCGCATCCGCCAGGCCAGCCGCGTGATCTGCGAGCTGTTCTCCCACAGCCCGGTCTACCGCAACGGCGGCGACGAATTCGTGGTGTACCTCTCCGGCAGGGATTATGAGGAGCGGGAGGAGCTGATGAAGGCGCTCCACGACCGCTCCGTGGCGAACATCGCCACCGGCGACGTGGTCATCTCCGGGGGACTCGCCGTATACGATTCCAACACCGATCCCCGCCTGCGCCCGGTGTTCGATCGCGCCGACGCCGCCATGTACCGTGAAAAGGTGCTGCTCAAGGGCATGGGGGCAAAGACAAGATAAGGCGCGGGTGCGCCAACGGGGCTGTCTCATAGCAAAGACCTACGAAGGAAATGCAAGTGTAGGGGCGGCGTTGCGCCGCCCGCAACAATTGCATATCCTGCGTAATTGTATGCTTCTTGAGACAGCCCCTCGTGGCGTCACCTGGTTATTCCGATGACGATGGATATATGTAACGCCAATCTCATACTGGAATCAGAAAAGATCCCTCGACTTCGCTCGGGATGACAGCGCTTTGTCTGCTGCCATCCTGAGCGCAGCCGCGAATGCGGCGCAGTCGAAGGATCTTCTTCTGGTCTGGGAACCGTCCAAGCTGTTTTTACGGTGTCGGGCTTTGTCTGCGCTATCCCCAATACTTCCGGTCCAGCGTCCGGTACTGCACGGCCTCGGCTACCTGCTCGTCGCTGATGATGTCCACGCCGTCCAGGTCGCAGATGGTCCTCGCCACCTTCAATATCCGGGTATAGGCCCGGTTGGACAGCTTCATGCGCTCGGTGGAGGCGGTGAGCAGCTCCTGGGCGGAGGGGGTCAGCTTGCAGGCCCCGGCCAGGGTTCGGGCGTTCAGCTCGGCGTTGCAGTGGATGCCGGAATCGCCGTAGCGCGCCCGCTGGACCTCCCGGGCGGCCTCCACGCGGGCGCGGATGGCGTCGCTGGGCTCGGACAGGGTGGTCTCGGAGAGCTTCTCGGCCGGGATAGACTCCACCTCGATGTGCATGTCGATCCGGTCCAGCAGCGGCCCGGAAATCCTGTTTAAGTACCGCCTTATCTCGTTGGGCGTGCAGCGGCATTGCTTGGTGCGGGAGCCGAGGTTGCCGCAGGGGCAGGGGTTCATCGAGCAGACCAGCACGAAGCGGCTGGGGTAGGTGCTCTGGGCGTTGACCCGGGTGATGGTCACGAAGCCGTCCTCCATGGGCTGGCGCAGCGCCTCCAGCACGTCCCGGCGATACTCGGGCAGCTCGTCCAGGAACAGCACGCCGTTGTGGGCCTTGCTGATCTCGCCGGGCATGGCGTTGGGCCCGCCGCCCACAAGGCTGGCGTGGGACGCCGTGTGGTGAGGCGAGCGGAAGGGGCGCTCCGTCAGCAGGCCCGTGGGCGGCACCGCCCCGGCCACCGAGTGGATGCGGGTGGCCTCCAGCGCCTCCTCGAAGGTCATATCCGGCAATATGGTGGGCATGCACCGGGCCATCAGCGTCTTGCCGCTGCCGGGACTTCCAATCAGCAAAACGTTGTGTCCGCCGGCGGCGGCGATCTCCAGCGCCCGCTTGGCCTTGTGCTGGCCCTTGACGTGGCAGAAGTCCTCGGTGAACTGCCGCCGGCCGATCAGGGTCTGGTAGGCCACGGGCTTCAGCGGCTCGATGGCCAGGTCGCCCGTCAGGTGGCGCACCGCCTCGATCAGCGTGTGGGCGGGCAGGATCTCCGCGCCCTCGATGCAGCTGACCTCCCCGGCGTTTTCCGCGGGCAGCAGGAAGCGCTTTACGCCCCGTTCCATGGCCGAGATCACCATCGGAAGCGCGCCACGCACCGGCCGCACGCCGCCGTTCAGCGACAGCTCGCCGAACACGCAAAGCCCCTCCAGCGCCGACTGGTCGATCACGCCCATGCAGCACAGTATGCCCAACGCGATGGGCAGGTCGAAGGCGGGGCCCTCCTTCTTCAGGTCCGCCGGGGCCAGGTTCACGATCAGCCGCTCGGCGGGGAAGTAGAAGCCGCTGTTCTTCAGCGCGGTGCGCACCCGCTCCCGGGATTCCTTCACCGAGGC
>JAZSAA010000538.1:0-41867 GCA_045601625.1 Clostridia bacterium
TCCCTCTACGCGGTGGTGACGCTCGCCATATTCACCGGCGTGATTGTCAACTACTATATGCAACTGGTAGAGCTGAGGCAGCAGGAATCCTTTGCGGCCATCATGGATAAACTGGAACGACTTCCGGAGCTGTCGAGGCAGGAACTGGAACAGCTCTCCGATCAGATCAGGAAACGTCTGTAAACCAGCACAAACTGCACCCTGATGCACCCGTTTGAACCCGTTTTGAACCCTGACCGCGATTGTATCAAAGTTGGGGTGCAGAGCCAAACCGCGATGGTTCGAACCATACGGCGTAGTAATACGCGATGTGTTCGGTATCATCGTCCCACTGAACAGAGGTTATCCGTAAGGATGGCCTCTGTTCGTATCTTTGGCCCTTTGCCAGAGGAATGATGAGGCTTAAGACGATGAAAGGCGCGTTCCCCGCGCCTTTCTAAATCGCCGCGCCGCATTGTCGGCGTCTTTGCCTGCATTTCTGCGTTGATTTCCCTTGATTTACCGCCAGTAAACCTGGGGAAAATCGCCTTGAGATGCAGGCAAATCCACTCGAAACTGCAATACTTCGACTTTAGAAACACACCCTAACCTGTGTTTTAAGTGTATTTATTTATCGGGCCCGCTTTCAATTTGTCTGTCGGCAGTGGATCGTTATGTGCGATTTCGGAGGCGCTGTTCTGACTTCGATAGGTCATGGGTGTCGTGCCCATGACCTTTTTGAATACCTTGGTAAAATAGCTCTGGTTGGGAAAGTGGACATAGATCGCGATCTCAGAGAGGGAGAGCCGGGAATAGAGCAGCAGCTCCGCGGCACGTTGGACGCGAACTTCTGCGATAGCGTCCTGAAGGCATGCGCCGGTCTCCCTGCGGAACAGGCGCGAAAGATAGCTTGGGCTGATGCCCAGGGCTTCGGCCATGTCCTCCAGGCGGATGGTTTCGCGGTAGTGCTTTCGGATGTAATCCCGCGCGCGGGCCACGTGGGTGGAACCCACCGACCTTGATCGGATCTCCTGAACGCGCCCGGCCAGCTCCTCGATGGCGCGGTTGCGGTAGTGCAGCATATAGGCCGGGTCCTGGGTGGCGTCGCACTTGTTGATATAGTAGCCGCTGATGCGATAGGCGCTCTCGGGGGAAATCCCGCCCGCGATGGCCGCCCGGGCGCACAGCGCAATGCCGATCAACGCCAGGTTCCTGCGGTGGCGCAGGTAGTCCTCGGAGAGGCGGCCGCTGTCGGCGTCCATGTCCTCGGCCAGGCGAACGGCGTCGGCGGCGCGGCCCTCCCGTATGGCCTGCATCAGCAGCTGCTCCTCGCCATAGCCGTGGCGATGGGAGCCTTCGTCGTTCTGCTCTTCCTCCTTCAATATGAATTGCGTCTGTTCCTGGCGGACGCGGCGGGCGTCCTCATTGACGATGCGGTTCAGCTGCAGCAGCTCCTCGTTTTCCAAGCTGACGTTTTCCAGCATGGAATTGGTCAGCAGGATCATGTTGCGCACCTCCGGCAGTGTAAAGACCTTCAGCCCGGGTATGTTGCCATCCTCAATGCCATAGGCGCGGTACATCTGCCGACGCCGGGACGGTGTGAGCCGCTGGTGGCACATGGGCCCCATGTACAGAAACCCATCCTCCGCGTGAAGGCCCGCAAACCAGCAATCGTAGCTGGAGCGATGGATGAACGGCGCGCTCTGCGAGGCCGTTCCCTCCCTGAGCAAATGGCGAAGCTGCCCCGACTGCATCAGCGGGCTCTCCGTCACAGCGTCGAAAAAGGGGGTCAGCGCGCCGTCCGGGGCCTCGTAGACCATTTCCACCTTCAACACGCTGCACAGTATTCTGATGTGATTCTCCCTCATTTGATCGCCCCCCACAGACACATTATATCATATAAAGAACAAATATGACAACACGGGAATATACCGTTTCACATTATCGCGGTACACTGTACACAGGAGTATTCCGCAGGAGGGTATACATGGAAACTCCGGCAAATTGGATGATTCCGGGAACGTGACGGATGGTCTGCCCCTATTACGAACAGCTGCGATATGTGATGGACACGCGCTTCGAGGCCCTGTACACCTACGCTGTCCCGGCGGACGATCGGCCGGCGCGACAGGTTATCGACGATTTCACCCGGAGCAGCGCCCGGACGGCCTGCTGAATGCCAACTATCCCAACGTCAACGAGAACGTGATTCCCGGTTTTTCAATGTAGTACATCCTGATGGTTCACGATCACCTGATGTACTTCGGCGACAGGGTACTGGTGTGCCGCTGCCTGCCGGTGATCAACCGCTGCCTGGGCTTCTTCGCGGGACATCTGACGAAGGACGGGCTGGTGGACAAGGTCGGCAGCGTCAATGGCGTGGCGCGCTACTGGTCGTTCATCGACTGGAGCGAGCCCTGGCTGCCCACGCAGGGCATGCCTGTTGCCGGGCTGACGGGGCCGATCACGGTGGAAAAGCCTGCTCTGCCTGCTGGGGCTCCAAAAGCATCGGAACTGGCGGGCTATGAGGATGAAAAGGCCATGGAGCAGGATTACGGCGCGTGGGCGGAGAGGCTGCAAGCCGCGATCCGGGGTACTTGCATGACGTTCGACGGCATGATCGCCGACGGCCCTGGCAGTGCGCTGGTCAATCAGCACGGGCAGGCATTTGGAGCGCTGATGGTCACGCTGTCGTTGGAAGAGGGGCGGCGCGCCCGCTGGGTGGATCGACTGTGCCCCGGAACTTCATGACAAGATAAGAATAAAAAAGGCAATATAGCAGTATATTGAAACGCTTGTGAATGTGTATAATCTGAGTAAAGATAAAACGACGCGGAGGGAGAGGCAATGAAGGCAAAGCCCATACTGGACATTAAAATCGAGGCAAACGGCCCCGCGATACACATGAAGGGAGAGAATGGCGAGGTGCTGATGATCCCCTTCAGGGGCAGTGTCAATAGCGATATCTTCAAGGGGATCGTGGAGCCTTGCGGGGTGGATACCCAGGTGGTAAACGCCGCCCACGTGCGGCACATGTCCGCGAGGTACATGCTCACCGGCAAAGACGCCGATGGCAACGACTGCCACATATACGTGGAGAACAACGGCTGGTTTGACGATCGTCACAAGTCCATGCCCTTCCACACCGTGCCGACCTTCTACACCGACAGCCCGAAGCTGGCGGCGTATCTGCACCGCAACCAGTTTGTGGGCGAGGGCGTGGACGAGGCGGACGGCCTGCACATTTACTTCTATGAAATCGACCACAGGGAGGACTGACGATGGCTAAAGACCGTTTCTTCGGCGTGGGCGAGCCGCTGATCCAGCGCCAGCGGGAACAGGGCATCGCCGCCGCCGCGTACCTCGACTTGGTGGCGGGGCTGGGCTGCACAGCCTTCCGCAGCTGGATGCACATCACCGAGATCCTTGACGATCCCTCAACGCTCAATCCCGAAGCCGTAGCCATGCACACAATGCTGTTGGATCGTGCGGCGGAATTGGACATCGAGGTCACCGGCATGAGCCACGAGTGGTTCCTGCCCGAAGGATGCAGGCAGAGGACGGGCCACGCCATGCCCGAGCGGGATCTGACCCCCGGCAGCCTGTACATGCAGGCGCTGGAGATGCTGGAGGAATCCTGGTTCACCATGGCAAAGACCTTCCCGCAGGTGGCTATCTGGGAGGTGGGCAACGAGTGGAACCTGAATGCCTTCCTGCACCCGGACGGCTTCCTGGATTCGGACATGTCGAAGCCCTTCACCGCCGACGGGAAGATGGACATCGCCGTGGACATGATGTACTTCGCGGCACGGGGTGTGAGGCGGGGGAATCCGAAGGCAAAGGTGGCGTCCTTTTCCCCGGCGCTGTCCACCCCCGGCCTGGGCGGCGACATGCCGGACTTCCTGCCGGTGATGTACGGCGTGGCCTGGACGCTGGACAAGGTGTATCAGCGCATCAGGTCCGGCAGGTTCTGGTCCACCAATACCGATGATTACTTCGACATCCTCGCCTGGCATCCCTACGTTTTTACCAACCGGTCGGTGAAGGATTCCGACCTGTTTATGGACGTGGATGAGCCCGACCAGCTTTGGCAGAGCTACAACGACGCAGCCTACAGGGTCATGTGTAAATACGGCGACGGGCACAAGCAGGCCATACTCACCGAGTCCGGCTTCACCGACTGCGGCAACCCGGAGTGGGAAAAACGCTACGCGGGCTACAACGTGAAGATGCTTGAGATCGCCCGTAAGCTGCCCTATGTGCGGACGCTGCACAACTTCCGGCTGCTTAACGAAAATGCCATGCTGAAGCGGGCAGGGATCGAGGATAACCAGATCGGCGGGCTGACGGAGGTGTACTTCGGCCTCTTCACCGACCCGGAGGACGGCTGCCAGCCCCGGGCGCGGGCGCTGGCCATACAGGAGATGACGGGCAGCAGGGCTGACCTGTTTGAGATTGGGAAACGACTGACGATGAGGGAGGGCTGAACCATGGGAGAGCATCTGGTCAGAACCACGTCCGGAATCGTGCGTGGCTATGAGAGGGACGGCAGGATCGACTATCTGGGCATCCGCTACGCCCAGCCGCCGGTGGGGCCGCTGCGCTTCAAGCGCGCCGTGCCGGTGACGCCCTGGGAGGGGGTTTACGACGCAAAGGCCTATGGCAACCCCCCGGTGCAGTACAACAACGGCGTGGTCATGGGCGACGAGGACTGCCTGACGGTAAATGTCCAGCGGCCGCTCGAGGGCGACAGGCTGCCCGTGTTCGTGTGGATCTACGGCGGCGGCTACAACACGGGGTATTCCTCCGATGAGATGTACACCGGCGAATCCTTTGTCCGGGACGGCGTGCTGTTCTTCTCCTTCAACTATCGCACCAACATACTGGGCTTCTACGACTTTACCACCTATCCGGGCTGCGGGGACTTCGATTCCAACTGCGGCCTGTCCGACCAGATCCTGGCGCTGAACTGGATAAGGCAGAACGTGGAAGCCTTCGGCGGCGACCCGGCGCGCATCACCATCGCGGGGGAATCCGCTGGCGGCGCGTCGGTGACCAACATGCTGGCCTGCCCCGGCGTGAAGGGCTGCTTCACCCAGGCCGTCATCGAAAGTGGCCTGCCCAACTGCGTGATGACCCACCAGACCGCCCGGGAGAACATCGACCTGTTCCTGGAGGGCATGCACTGGACAGAGAAGGACCTGCCGCTGCTCAAGACCATGGACCCGCACCTGTTCCTGCTGGGCCACGAGTACGTCAGCGCAAAGCACCAGTATAAGAACCCCGGTATGTTCCTGCCCGGCCCGGTGCAGGATGACCTGCTGCCGGTGCGGCCCATCGACGCCATCCGCGCCGGTTCCGCCGAGGGCATCAAACTCATCATCGGCACCAACATGCACGAGGGCACCATGTTCGTCCACCCGGAGAACACCGGCTTCCCCAACAGCTGGACGATGATCGCCCGAATGCTGGAAAAGAACGGCAACGCCGACGGCCTGCCACAGATCATCGGCTTCTATCACGAGGCGGGGCGGGATTACTTCAAGCTTTTCAAGGATACCGCGGTGTCGATGGCTTCTTCCCTCCCGCCGCTGACCGGCGACGTGCGGCAGATCGGCGGCGACGCATTCATCCGCTTTGCCACCGATTACGCCTTTGAGATGCCCGCCGTGAAGGTGGCCCAGGGGCAGCTTCAGCACAGCCCGGACGTGTGGATGTATCGCTATGAGCTGATCACCCAGAGCGGGCTCGCCACCGGCTGGAAGGCCAGCCACGCCTTCGAGCTGCCTGCGGTGTTTGAAAAGCCGAATCACCCCTTCAGCAAGTTCGAGTTCGACGGGGAGAGCCCGGAGCTGTTTCAAGAGATGTGCCGCCAGATCCACGGTGACTGGGTGCGATTCGTCAAGACCGGCGAGCCCAACCCGGACTGGGGCCGCTTCGAGGGCGCGGACTCCCCGGTGCGCATCTATGACCGCGTGACCCGCACCGAGCGCCTGGACCGCCGCCATCTGATGGAGGTCTGGGGCGATATGCGGTTCTACGAAATGTAGGACAAATAAAGGATAAAAACGGCAACAGAACGATATATGGAATGCTGATTACGTGTTATAGTGGTATCAATAAATAAACAACGGGAGGTTGTCACCATGTTATCCTTCGCCACCAAGCATAATGATCCCAACGCGAAGCTGGGCTGGCCGGAGCGCATCGGCTACGGCGCGGGCGCCTGCGGCTTCAACATGATCAACGGCATCATCGGCTCCTTCATGACGGTCTACTTCACCAACGTCGCCCTGCTGGACGCGGGCATCATCGCCACGCTGATTGCCATCTCGAAGCTGTTCGACGGCGTTTCGGACCTGATCGTGGGCAACATTGTGGACCGCACCAAGAGCAGCTTCGGCAAGGCGCGCGTCTGGCTGCTGCGCATGGTAATCCCCTTCGCCATCTCCACCATATTGCTGTTCTGGGTGCCGACGAGCTTCCCGTCAGCGGTCAAATACATCTATGTATTCCTGATGTACAACCTGGTCAACACCGTGTGCCTGACCTTCATACAGGTGCCCTTCTACTCCATGATCTCGCTGATGAGCGCGGACGGCGAAGAGCGCGGACTGCTGGGCAACATCCAGCAGATATTCCAGACCCTGGGCAACGTGCTGATCAACACCTTCTTTGTCACCCTGTTGGCCAGGTTCTCCTCGTCCATCGAGACCGAGAACACCCAGGCCGGCTACACTGGCGCCATCATCTGCGTGGTCGCGCTGATGGTGATCCTGATCCTCATCACCGTGTTCTCCACCAAGGAGCGCGTACACGTCAAGAGCGATTCCGGCGAGGCCAAGGGCGACGAGGTCAAGCCCATGGTGGCCGTAAAGGCGCTGCTGAGCAACAAGTACTGGGTCATCATGTTCTTTGCGATGCTGGTCATCTTCTTCGCCATCATCTTCTACGCCATCGGCGGCGTGTACTACAGCCTGTACATCTTCAAGGACATGGGCCAGTACAGCTGGATGGCCAACTCCATCTCCATCTCCCAGTTTGCCATCATGTTCGTCACGCCCTTCCTGATGGCCAAGTTCGGCAAGCGGTGGATGTACGCCGCGGGCATGGGCCTGCTGACCCTGGGCTTTGCGGGCTTCGGCCTGTTCGGCACCAGCAAGCCCATCATGATCTTCTGCAACGTGCTCAAGGGCTGCGGCCTGGGCATCTCCGGGGCCATGGCCATGGGCCTGGTGGCCGACGCCATCACCTACGGTTATCTCAAGACCGGCGTCAACGCCGTGGGCATGGGCAACGCCGGCACCTCCGCCGCGCAGAAGTTGGGCCTCGGCCTGGGCACCGCCGTGTTCGGCTGGGTCATGTCCGGTGCGGGCTTCAAGGGCGAATACGACATCCAGGGCATCGCCCAGCCGGCCTCCGTGGAGACCGCCATCCGCTTCATGTACAACTGGGTACCCATGGTGATGTGCGCCGTCATCTTCATCATCTTCGTTACGTCCTTCAATCTGGACCGCGACCTGAAGCGGCTGCGCGCTGAGAAGGGCATCGAAGCCTGATCATTGAACCGACCTGAGGGGATGCCTTGACGCATCCCCTTCGTTATATGTATACTGGTATTGAGGTGATTGAACATGAAGCAGATCGAACGGTGGGGAATGTATGAGTGGACCGGCGCGGGCCGCACTGACGGAAACCCCTTTGTGGATTGCGACATCCGGGGGCTGTTCCACACGCCCTACGGGGACAGGGAAGTCGCCGGATTCTACGACGGCGACGGTAGGTATTGCGTGCGATTCATGCCCGAATTCGAGGGCGAATACACCTGCCAGATCAGGGGCAGCTTTTCCGATCAGACCTATGGCGACAGCTTCGTATGTACCCCCGCCCGGCCCGGCAACCACGGCCCGGTGCGCGTGCGGGGCGAACACTTTGAATACAGCGACGGCACGCCTTACCTGCCCTTCGGCACCACCTGCTACGTCTGGGAATTGCAGGACGAGGCCACCCAGGCGCAGACCCTTGAGGAACTGGGCAAGGGCTGTTTCAACAAGATTCGCTACTGCGTGTTTCCGAAGCATTATCTCTACAATTTGAATGAGCCCGCCAGCTATCCCTACGAGGGCACGCCCTGCCGGATCGACCCGAAGGATGAGGACAGCGCCTTCCGCGCCGGTGCGTTCGAGGGCAATTCCTGGGACTTTACCCGCTTCAACCCGGAGCACTTTCACCGGGTGGAGCGCTCCATAATGCAGCTCCAGGCGCTGGGCATCGAGGCGGACCTCATCATGATGCATCCCTATGATCGCTGGGGATTCAGCGAGATGCCGGGTGAGGCGGATGATTTGTACTGGCGTTACGCCCTCGCGCGGTTCTCTGCATTCCGCAATGTGTGGTGGAGTCTGGCCAACGAATACGATCTGTTGAAGAAAAAGACCATCGCCGACTGGGAGCGCTTTGCGGGCATCATCCTTGAGAATGACCCCTACGCCCACCCCCGTTCCATCCACAACTGCATCACGCCCTATGACCAGAGTCGCCCCTGGATCACTCACCTGTCCCTCCAGCGCACAGACCTGTATAAGTCATCGGAATATGTGGACGAGTACCGCGCCCGCTTCCGCAAGCCGGTGGTGATGGACGAAATCTGCTACGAGGGCAACATCGACCAGGGCTGGGGCGCCATATCCGGGCAGGAATTGGTGCGCCGCTTCTGGGAAGCTGCCATGCGCGGCGGCTATGCCAGCCATGGCGAGACCTTTGAAAACCCGGAGGGCGTGCTGTGGTGGAGCCATGGCGGCAGGCTGCACGGCGAGAGCCCCGAGCGCATACGCTTCCTGCGGGAGATCCTCTCCCGGACCCCCGGCGGCTATTTAAGGCGCTGGGAGGGCGGGGCCTGGGACGAGGTCGCCGCGACCAGTGAAAGCCCCGATCAGCAGGGGAGATATGTGATCTGCTACTATGGCTTCAACCGTCCCTCCAGCCGCCTGTTCAGGATGCCGCAGGATAAGCGGTACAAAGTTGAGATCATCGATACCTGGAACATGACGATCCAGAATGCCGGTGTCTGCTCGGGCACGTTCCGCATCTCCCTCCCGGGGCGGGAATACATGGCAATCCGACTGACGGAAACGGACGACGGAGCTTTCGGATTATAAGAACCACGATGGCGGAAGAAGCCATGATCCGCAAGTATCCGAATCTCTGCAAACCCGTCACCCTGGGCCGGGTGACCTTTCGCAACCGGATGTTCCCCACGCCCATGGGTGGCACGGACGTCGCCAACGACGGTTGCATCGGGCCGAAGTCCACGGCGTTCCATGTATTGCGGGCCTGACTGCAGCGCTGCTTCCAGCCTCAAACAGTTCCTGTCGCCCATGTGGCTGGAAGCCGCGTTGCAGTTTCGACCACCGGGAGGATGAATGCCTCGTGTCTCCTCAGGCTTTCTTCGCATCGAACCGCAGGCGGTACTCGCAAGCCCGGGCGCCCTCGGAGACCGCCGAATTGCGGTCATATCGGATGTGTCGGAAGCCCTGTGAATATTCTTTGTCCATGTGACAGATGCACAGGACGGCCTTTTCATTGCCCAGCGCCTTGGCCAGCTCATGGTAGGGGCAGGAGAGGATATCCACGCCGTACATCTCCGGGGGCTCGGATACCAACTGGCTTCGATAGCCGAGATTTTCACTGCTCGCCTTCTTCATGACGCTTCCCACATGACGCCATACGAGACGGTCCACGCCGGGCAGGCTTGTCAAAGCGTGAATGATCCGGACGAAGCGTCTGCCCATTGCCGCGCCATAACCGTTCAGAAGGCCTTCCGCCGCTTATCTTCTGCGGTGATATACGGCCTCAGATCCTCGGTACCCGGGATGATCCAGGCATCGGTATGCCCGACCCAGTATTCGTCGATCAGGAAGCGGTCGATCAGATTCATCATGGACAGGATCGCGAACCCCTGCCAGAAGCCGGGCAGGAAACCCCGCGCGCCGTTGACCGCATAGACGCAAACGAGCACATAAACTATATATGCCGGAAGGCACAGGCGCCTGAAGCGCACGCCCCGCTCCCGGATGGCTTCCCCGGTCGTCATGCCAAGCTGTATGACGCGCGCCTGAACCTTTTTATCATACAGATGCACCATCCCGACCGCGCCGTTCCGGATGCCGAAAGCGCAGACGAACACCAGCAAAGCGCCAAGCCCAAGGCCCTCCGCTATGAGTTTTATCATAAGCATTGTCTGCTCGCCTGCTTTCATCGCGTCCATGCAATCATTTATAGGGGTTGTCCTGCGAAAACACCGGCGGCCAGTACGGAAGCGGTTTTGCGTCGAGCTTCAGCTTGAAGTCGCAATAGTCCCCGTCCTCAAAGCAGGTGTGTTCGCGGTAGAGCGGCGCGCCGAGCAGGCCGAAATTCACATAGTCCAGGTTGCAGAGCCAGGGCATGTATTCTTCATAGCCATACTTCCTTGCGCAGTTCGCCAGCGGGCATACCAGATTGTGGTAGCTGAAATCATAGCCCGCCTCGGGCGGAATCTGTGTCTTCGTTTCAAAGCTGCCGGGATTCGCCGCCGCGTTCTTCGCGTTCTGCGCGTCCTTTTTCAGCAGCATTTTTTTCAGCAGCTTCGGGCTCCTGTAGACCTTTCCCATCAAGGCGCGGACAAGGCCGGGCATTTTCAGCGTGTTGCGCTCGTAGGCGTACACCATGATGTGCCCGATGTCCTCCATTGCCAGTCCATAGCGCTTCATAACCTCGCCCATGGCCACAAAGTAATAGGCGCCGGTCAGGTTCCTCGTCCCGCTCACCTTGTCGCCGCCGACATATGGGAAACGCTCGAGCAGTTGCTTTTCATAGTAATCCCAGATTTCTTCAAACACCTCCGCGTACTTTTTGCCGCTCGCCTTTTCGAGTTCCGGCGCGACGAGGGAGAGAAACTGGTCCATTCCCTTTCTGAACTTGTCTTTGTTCGCTGCGTAATACTCATGCATGGCTGGTTTTCCTCCCATCGTCGGTTTTGTCGCCAACGATCCAATAATCGCACAGACCGTCTCCGTTCGCGATCGTGTGCTCCCGGTACAGCCTCCCGTGTTGAAGCCGGAACATGACCTCGTCCGTGGAACACAGCGCGGGCATCAGCTCCGCGATGCCCTCCCGTTGGCAAAACTCACAGATCGGGCAGCGGGTGAAGTAATAGAAGCTGCCGTCCTGATGGCGGGTTTCGTCAAAATTCACGTTCCAGTTGATCGGATAATCCTTGCCATGGGCGGCGAACCACGCCTCGTACTTCCGCATGTCCTGTTCCCACTTCTTCGGCTTCCTGTTCAGGTCGGTCAGGCCAAAGAAGGTGCGGAGCAGCCTGCCCTCCAGCACGTCGGTCATCACCAGCGCCATCTCATCCGGCGTGATCTTCCTTCCGCTGCCCAGCCACGCTGCCGCAAAGACATAGGCAAAATAGGCGTTCATGGCCATGGGATTGCCGGGGCCGAGATCGTCGGCGCGGGACAGCAGGCACCTGTATTCAGCCTTGCCCTGCTTAATCGCCCTGTCGGCCAGTTCCTTATCAAACCGCTTCGCAATGCTCTCCTTCATCATCGGGGCGAACAGTGTCCAGTAGATGCCAACGTATTTCATGTTCTCTTCCTTACTCCTCATATTCCAGCAGGAAGTCGCAGCAGTCGCCGCCGCGGCCGATGGTCCCGGTGCGGCCCCATTTCAATTTCGGATGCAGGTTGCCGTATCCGGCGTCGTCGCCATCGCAAAAGCATCGCGTGATCTCCGGGCAGCCGTAGCGCTTGCAGGTCTCGAAATACGGGCATCGCACGATGTTGAACCGCGCTTCGTTGCCGTGGGGTTCGGGAAATTCGTAGACGAAGCCCGCGTCCGTTCCAAAGCTGCGCAGCGAGATCTTCATGAACCAACCGGGAATCCTTTTTGCCGGGCCAAGGAACCTGATCGCCCGCTGCAAATGGGGGACCACCTTTGCGGAAAAGCGCTGGAAGTATTCCCGTATGTACCACACCGCCTTTTCCGGCTCGACGCCCTCCGCCCTGAGGGCCTCGTATACCGCGATGCCCGGATAGATGCGCCTGAAGGTATGGCCGCGAAGCGCCTTGGAGTCCGAGGCGTTTTCAGCGCACAATGCCTCATATCGCTTCTGCGCCATAACCGCAATGCGGCGGGCGCGCTTCCGCCCAATGTCCTCCGCGGCGATGGCACAGGTGGTCCTGATCAGTCGATTCATCGTTATTCCCTCGCAGGAACTGTGATCCACGGCTTTGACGTAAGTTGGTCGCTCCTGGTCCCGGAGCATCCGGCGGCTTTCAGCGCGGCTTTCGCCGGCACGACGGCGGCAGATGCGTGAATCCCCAATCCGCCAGCTTCGCGTGTCCGGCGTCCATGCCGCTGAGCGTTATCCTTTCCAGAAAACCCTATGGCTTCCGAGCCTGGCTTGCAAAGCGCTTGAACAGTCCCATGTGTTCAAACCGCATCAGATGCTCTTGCTGCGTTCCCAGCCTTCGCCCGCGTCCGTTTCGTGCCGCACGAAGCGGAAGTTGCAGAGCTTTCCGCCCTGGCACAGCGTTTCGGTGCGGATGAAATCCGTATAGGGCAAATTGCCGTAGTTGATCACATCGGCACGACAGCACATGGCGCCCAGCTTCATCATGCCTCGGGGCTTGAGTATCTTCTCATAGATGCATTCATTGCACTCAAAGTGGAACTCGTCTCTGGGATCGTCCCTGTGCCAGGTGTAGCGCCATCCGTATCCGGAGCCCTTCCTGAAGCCAAAGGGCACGATCTTTTTCATGAGCGGCAGGAAGAAACGCTTCCTTGCCAGCTTCTGCATGCCGGAGGGATCGAGAAACTTCCACATCTCCTCGGAGACCGCCTTATACGCATTCTCCTCGCTCCACCCGTGTTTTTGCAGTACTTCATACATGGCGATGGAGGTCAGGATCTGCGCCATGTGCCTGGTGTTGCCCTTGTCGCAGTAGGCTTTTTCTTCAACGATAAGCTCCGCGATGCGCGCATATATGTCGGATTGTGCGTCTTTCGGCAGGGTGGGGAAGTATTTCTGATAGCGGCTGACAGCTACCAGCCTTTCGGGCGTGTATTGACTCATGCGTGATTCTCCTTCTGAAACCTGAAATACCCCTCCAGGCCAAGGTCGCTCGCCATGCGAACGGTTCTGAACCCCCGTTGATTGGCGGCTTCTTCAAACTCCTTCAATGTGAACAACGCTTCCTCGGCATGTCCCCAGCGCAGGATCGCGTCTACGATGTGGATGCACCGCTTGGACAGGTCGGCGATATAGATACTGCCGCCGTCCTTCAGGACCCGACGGGCTTCGTCAAAGAAGGTTCGCCATCCCTCCACATGGTGAAGTATGCAGAAATCCAGGATGGCATCGAAGCACTTCTCCGGGAAGCGGTGCAGGTCGTCCGCGCTGCCCTCGACGAAGGAAGCGTTCTTCAATTTCCGCTTCCTTGCGATCTCCAGCTGCTCCGGCATGATGTCCAGGCCTGTGTAGCTGCGCGGCCCCTGGGCGGTGATCAGCGAAGCGGCGTACCCGCTGCCGCAGCCGACCTCCAGGATATCGGCATCCTGAATGACCAGGCCGAACTTCTCAAAGGTCTTCAGCTCCACCTTTTTGATGTACCACTTCCGCCAGCCCATCTGCATGGCGTCGAATTCCTTGACGCTGAGCTTCATACCCGCTCCTCTTTCCCGACCAGCTTCATGGCGCACACCAGGTACATAAGCAGCCAGCCGAAGGACTCAAAGCCGGAATCCAGGCCTTCCGCGATCAGGTTCATCAGCTGTCCGAGCAGGGCGATGATCAGGGGGGTGCAGATCAGAGCGATCTTCCTGACCGGCAGCATCCCCTTGACGACCATGCCGATCCAGGCGACCGCCACAAAGCCGTCGCATACGATGAAGCCGACGGCCATGGGGACGACGATGCTCTTCAATACCCGCAGCATCATGCCGACGGAGGCCGCCGCGTCTCCCGTCGCCTCCATTCCGGCGTTGAACACGACCGGCAGCATGCAGATGCCGATGTGAATGAACGCGAAGTAGAGTATTCCGCCCCAGTTGGCGATCTTGAACAGCCTGTAGAGCCGCTGTTCCCGCAGGCCGTACTTCTTCTCCATCACCTTCAGCAGCTCCAGCGCGGCAACGGCGAAGAACGGCACGCAGAGGAAGCCGAGGATGGAGGAGGCGGCATAGCGCCAATCCGGCACGACTCTGGCCGCGATCCCCATGGGGACGGTCGGGTCGTTCGTCATGCTGAACGTTCCGTATCCCAGCAGGAAGTCGCCGATGATGGCCAGCGCCATGGCGAAGCAGCCGAGCAGTATCTTCTGTCTGGAAGTCATGTTTTTCATTTGCTTTCACCTACAATCCAATAATCGCATTCTTCGTCTCCGGCCACGAGGGTATGCTCCCGAATCGGCCTGCACCCGGCGGCTTCGGTCATCCGGTGGTCCATCCGGCACAGGTACTTCGCCCAGGGAGCAAGCCGTGTTCCCGGGCGAACTCCGCCAGCGGGCAGGATGTGAAGCGCCAGGCAATGCCATCCGTGTGGCCGTAGGGGTTGGAACCGGGTTTTGCCATATGAGCACATCCTTTCCCCAAAGCGCTTCCAGCGGGTTTCTTGAATTATGAATAGCTAACTTTCCGGTAAAAGAAATGGCCCGAAAGATACCGTCCATCAGGGATTCAGTATTCGATGGGCGTAAGTATGTTAGTTTGCACTTACTATTATATCAGAGAAAAAGCAGTTATGCAAGGCATTGGGGAGCTTTGAAAGGATAAGGATAGATTAACCCGGAATGAAGCTGTTCTTTGACAGGAGATTGGAATACCTGACCCAGTTGTATTACTGCCTGTGCATGAGGAATCCCCCGGTTTTTCTTCACGATTGGCATGTTAACAATCATCAATGCCGTCTTGCCAATCGGGCATTCATACTGTATAATAGTAATAGATAACTAACTCGTTCTTTGCCCATCAACCAGTGAAGCCATTGATGGACGGCTTAAGGATGGGTTTTGTTTCGGATAAAGGTTAGAGCTATCTAACATGGAAGCCCTGGCGGACAGGCGGTTGGATGCGATCGGCGCGGCACCTGTTATTACCCGCAAAAGACAGGCTGGCCTTATTCTGTTCCAAAGAGGAATGCGCCTGGCCCTTCTGCCGCGGAAAAGAGGGAAAGACCCGTCCGTATGCGCAGTACGAACTGGCCGGCGGATGCGGCTGTCCGGGGGTATCCCGGAGGGCGTCTGAAGGAGTGCTGCGGCCGGCTATCCGCCCTGACGCGGGGTGAGGAGATGTCCGGAGCATATGAGAAAAAAGGAGCAGACGGGCGCATGAACAGAGAAAAAGCGGAGAGGTACCTTAAAATCAGCCTGTTCGGGGCGCTGCTGACGCTGGTCGGCGACCTTCTGATCGGCGCGGCGAAGTTCCCGGACGGCGCGAACATGATCGACGGCTACTTCGCTATCGCGCTGGCCATGCCCGCATGGCGGCCGATCCTGGGCGGCCTGATCGGCTGTGTGGGGATATGCCTGGAATACTGCGGCCTTATGACGGTTTACCCCCTGATACGTCAGAAGATGCCCCGGGGCGGCAGGTTCTACAAGCTGGCGATGTACGTCTGTCTCGCCCTCGGCGGCGGAGCGGTGCACTTGCCCTGCGGCGTGTTCATGTGGATCTATAAATCCGTCACCGAAGCGGCGGGACAGTCCGCCGGTCGTGACATCGCGCTAAAATATCTGCTGTACTTCATGCTGCCGGCCGCGATCGTCTTTGCGGTATGCTTTATCGGCGCAAGTACCGTGCAATTCATTGCCTTCGCCAGGGGCCGCACACCGTTTCCCAGATGGTATTGCGTGTTCAATCTGCTGATTGGAAAGGTTGTGTTCAACGGGATGCGGCGACTCGGCAACACGGCGTTGATCAACGGCATCGGGACGTCGAACATGAGCCTCGGCGCGATCGTCATGTTCACGGCGCTGCTGCTCGGCTGGAAGCAGTTTGTGGGCGACAGGGAATATGTCTTATAGGAGGAGACACAATGCTTTTGACGGTATTTCTGGCGATTGTATTCTGTGGGGCAATAACGCTGCTTTTGATCTCGGTGGTGGCCTTTGTTCAGGATACGAGGTTTTTCTCGTCAGCCCCGAAGGAAGCCCGGGAGGTCCTGAAGCCGAAAAAAGAGGAATTGTTCCATGGCGCCAGGGCCATAGGCTGGGTGCTGATGATCCTGAGCGTATTGATGATCCTGGGCGTGGGCGTCGTTTCCATCTGGGACGGCTTCAGGAGCGGCTACGCCTTCATGGGCTTCTTCCTGCGATTTGTGATGATCTTTACGATCTACAAGGCCTATGACATGGTTTTCTTCGACTGGTTCCTGCTCTGCAAGTTCGGCTTCTTCCAGCATTACTTTCCCGAGACGGCGCCAGCGCTCAACGGCAGGAAATACGGCTTCAACATCAAAAGCCAGCTGCTGAAGCTGCTGGTCATATTCCCCTTAGCGTCCGCGCTCGCGGCGTGGATCTGCACGCTGGTCTGATACTGAAACCATGTCAGAGCAGACATAAAAAGCAATGAAAGCTGTTATTACAGTAAGCTCAACCTGACTCCTGCTTTCGGTACAGGAGGGCGGCGCTATGATTGTCATTCAATTAATGTTATACTGTGCCCTGTTTACATTGATGGTGAAGCTGGGTGTGGGGAACAACGCCCTGAACGGCCTGTTCTTCTATCCAAAACCGGTGCAGGAGAGCGTATACGCGCTGGGGTTGACGGATCGGGTGACGGTCAGCCGCAGGCGGAAGCGCTTCATGATCGCCTTCTTCGCGGTCATGGCGGCGGCGCTCGTGCTGGTTATCCGCGCCTGGAACGGAATCCAAACCTGCCGGGCCGCGTACTGGCAGGCGCTGCTGTTTCTGGAAGTGATGAATTGGTACGACGGCATTGTGATCGACCGACTGTGGGTCGGCCACAGCGCCTTCTGGGTCATCCCGGGCACGGAGGGCATTCCCTTCGTGCAGACCTGGTCGCAGGTCCTGAAAAAGCGGGGCATTCTGACGGCCGTCTGGGTTGTCGGCGCAGCCGTCGTCGCGGGGCTCGTGGCGTTCATCTGAAATAAATCTCGATCTGTCTGTATTGCAACCGTCTGTGGGCATCTTTTCCGCCCTGCCCTTGGGCTTGTCGGTTTCGCCAGGGGCGACCCCGCCGGGGGCTCAAATCCTTGATTTGAGCCCCGGCACCGGTAAGACGGAAGAGGCCGTTCTCCCGGGAAAAGCACGCAGGCCGTCGATGCCACGGGGGATCGGAATCCCTTCGCCGGAAAAGCACAAACCCATGAGGCGGGATGACGACCTGTGGGTCAGCGCGAGGCGGAGACGCGCCCGTACCGCCTGCGCACGTCATCCCAGCCCGGCATCTGCTTTCTTAATTCATGCCAATGAGGCATGGGCGCGTCGGGCGTCCGGGCGATGACATCCATGAAGGCTTTGTCCAGCATCTCCATTTCTTCATAAGCATTCCTGCAATGCTCGCAGGCCACCAGGTCGCCGATGGTCCTGTTCTTGGCCATGACGAAATACAGGAATCGCATCAGCGCGCCGCGCAGGCCGGGGGCATAGTAGCGTTCGTCGCCCCCGGGCAGTATGGGGATGCCCTGCGCCTTCAGCATGGCGTAGGCCTCGCGGGAGGCCAGTCGCATCAGCTTGCGCTGTGCCCCGGTGGAGGCGCGCATGTCCCCATCGCAGGCGTAGGCAAGATACCCGATGGGCAGGATCGCGGCCAGGTGGCAAACCAGGTAGGCCTCCATGTCCGGCTGCCAGTTGAGCTTGTAGCCGGTGCCGGCGAAGGCTTCGTTCAGCTTCGACCGGGTCGCCTCGTCCGGCAGGCGGTGCAGGCCGCCGAGGTCCATGTTCCCCGCGCCGAGCCGTTCGCAGATCAGCAAGCCTTCATCGATGTCCCGCTTTCCGGCGGTCACTTGGAAGCCGAACAGCACCTGCTTTTCGCAAACGCTCCCGTCGAGGATAGCCTTTTCCATGGCGGCGGGATTCATGTTGTTGCCCACCATCACTACCAGCGGGGCGCGAACCGCGGCCAGCGGTTGCAGTATCGCGCCGATTCTGTTGTAGGGCATCACCGCGAACACCGCGTCATAGGCGTCGTTTTCGCAAATATCTCCGATGACCTTCGGATGATCCAGCGTCTCCCTGCGCTGTAAATGGTGGCGAATCCTCAATCCGTGGGCTTCGAGCTGTTCCTTCCACTGTCCCCGGGCGAGCACGGTCACGTCGTTTCCCGCGCTGCAAAGCACGTGGGCCAGATAGCTTCCAATGACGCCGGAGCCGTATACCAATACCTTCATATTCTCATCCCCTCATGATCTGCACCATCATATCCCAACCCGCTTTGGCCTCTTTGCAGATCGGGAACACGGGATAACAGTGGAACATGCCCTCGCCGACGATAATCTGGTAATCCACGCCGTATCGCTTCATCGCCGCCTCAAAGGACGGCGCGCAGGCATAGAGCGTCTCGTGGCTGCCGTAGATGAAGGTCACCTTCGGACAGTTTGTGAAATCGCCCCTTTGGAGCCATATCATGTATTCCGGGACGCTGTCGTCGCCGTGGCGCATGATCTCCACGGCTGTCTTCATGTATTGCGCGGGGATGGCCACGTCCAGCCTGTCCAGCGCCAACATCCGTTGCCATTCGTCGTCCGTGTCTACACAGGTTCCCGGGGAGATGGCCATGATGTGGCCGGGCATTGGGGTATCCGCATGCCCTTCGTTGATGTAGGGCACCATGCCCAGCGCCAGGTTGCCGCCGGAGGACGTGCCCAGCACGGAGATGTGCTCCGGGGCGTAGTCCTTCAGCATCGCCTTATAGGTGGCATGGATCATCTCGTAAGCCCGGGTAAGCGGATAATCCGTGCAGAGGGGATAATAGGGAATGAACACATCGAGCCCGGTCTCCCTGGCAAAGCGCAGCGCTTTTTTGATGGAACCGGGCCTCGGCGCGCTGATCATGCCGCCGCCAATCAGGAACAGGTTCGCCCGGCGGGCAGGCTGTTTGTGGATTATCCTGACGACCGGGCAGCGCATGATCTCGATCTGGCTGATCTCAAAGGCGCCGTCCCTCAACACCGGGATCCTGTTCCGGGCGTTCCGCCTGCGCCGGTTGTTCAGCAGTTCTTCGGTGCTCCGGCCCACCCACATCCTCTTGAGGCCGGACGCCCTCACCAGGCGCTTCAGGATTTCATATTTTAAGCTCATCGTCCAGCGTCCTTTCATTGGTTAGTTATATTTTACTATCCTGGCTGTCAAACTTCAATATGGCTGTGTTAGTTTTAACAAATACCCCTTGCATTCTGCGGTTTGTGGGTTATAATAATAGTAAGCCAGAACTAACTGTATGAGGGGATGATTTCTGTGGGACTGTTCAGGGATTATGTGAGCCAGACGCGCAAGCCGGAGGGCTTTCTGGGGAAGCTGATGCTGAACGGCATGAATTCCGGACACGCGAAGATGGCGGACTGGGGCTTTTCTCATCTGCCGGAAATCGACCCGGAAAGCGCCGTTGATCTTGGCTGTGGCGGCGGCAGGGACGCCGGCGAGCTTTTGAAACTGTTCCCCAGGGCGCATGTGACCGCCGTCGACTATTCCGAGCTGTCCGTGGAAAAGGCGAAGGAATTCAACCGGGACATGATTGCCGCGGGACGCTGTGAAGTACAGCAGGGTGACGTATCCAACTTGAAGCTTCCCCCGGAAGCCTTCGACCTCGCCACGGCGTTTGAGACGATCTATTTCTGGCCGGGGCTGGAGAAGTGCTTCGGGCAGGTGGCCAGGGTGCTCAAGCCGGGCGGGGTTTTCATGATCTGCAACGAATCCGACGGCACGGACGCCACGAGCCTGAAATTTGAGAAGATCATCGACGGTATGAAGAACCATACCGTCGGGGCGATCGAAGCGGCGCTGAAAACGGCGGGCTTTTCCAAGGTGACCAGCGACCATCATCCGTCCAAGCCGTGGATTGCGGTATTGGCAAGAAAGTAAGGGGAGAGAGGGCATGGCCAGGAAGGATTCGGACAACCAAAAGCGCTCCATGAGCGCGATGTTTCGCGGCAGGGCGATCTTCAAGCCGCTAAACACCGGCCGCATCGACGATCGCGTCGCCTGCGTGCGGGAGTGGGTGGCGAACATATTCTTCTACACAAAAAACGGCACGACCATCATGATCGACGCGGGCTACAACTACGCGCGGCTTAAAGAGAAGATGGACTGGCTGGATATCGACCCGGCGACGATCAAACACATACTGATCACCCACCAGGACACCGACCACGTCGGCGCGCTGGAGCCGGACAGCGAGCGACTGTTCCGGGACGCCACGGTCTACATCGGCGAGATCGAGAACCGCTACCTGACCGGTGAAAAGCGGCGCAAGGTGATCCATGGACTGTACAAGCTGCCCATGGTGAAGATGGGCAATCCAAAGGTGTTGCTCAAGGACGGGGACGTGTTCCACATCGACGGCATCAAAGTCGAATGCCTGCTGGTGCCGGGGCACACCTGGGGCCACATGGTCTACCTGATCGACGACGCTTACCTGTTCACTGGGGACACGATCTGGTTTGGCGCGGACGGCGGCTACAGCTTCATCAGTACCCTGGCGGAGGACAATCGGCTGGCCGTGCGATCCCTTGAAAAACTGGAGGCGAACCTCCGTGCCAGAAAGCGGCGCATCGCCGTGATCACCGGCCACACCGGCTGGACGGACGACCTTGACTTCGTCTTCGCCCACCGCACGGAGATCTGCAAGCCCTTCACAAAGAAATACGTCGACCCGGAGGCGCCCTACGACGGCTACGTGGAGGACGATGACACCGAAGAGAAGGCACGGAAGGTGCGCCTGAAAAAGAAAGGGGTTTGACAATGAAGCCTGATTACAAAAACTGGATGCCCAAGGGCATGATCTGGTCCTTCCTGGGAGGGGCGATCGGCTGCGGGATTATTTCGATTGTCCTTGGCCTTCTGTTGAACGGCACAATAAAGACCGTGCTGGTCATCATCTTCGCGGTGCTGGCGGTTGTGTTTTGCGGGTTGACCGTCTGGGCGGCGCTGATGCATCGCGCCTTCAGCTACGACGGCAAGCGGCAGATGTCCCGGCAGATCATCGAGGGCACGGCGGCGCGTGTGAAGCTGCCCGCCGGCGGCAAATGCCTGGACGTGGGCTGCGGCAGCGGCGCGCTGGCCATCGCCGTGGCCAAGCGCAATCCCCGGGCCCAGGTCGTGGGCATCGACCGCTGGGGCAAGGAATACGCTTCCTTCAATAAAAATCTCTGCGAGAGCAACGCCAGAGCCGAGGGCGTGACGAACACCTCCTTCCGGCAGGGCGACGCCACGCATCTCGATTTCCCCGACGAGACCTTCGACGCCGTGGTGAGCAATTACGTGTACCACAACATTCCCGGCGACCGCCAGCAATACCTGCTGGAGACCCTGCGGACGCTGAAGAAGGGCGGCGCCTTTGCCCTGCACGACATCTTCTCCAAATCGAAGTACGGCGACATGCAGGCGTTTGTCCGGCAGCTCAGGGATATGGGCTATCAAAAGGTGGAGCTGATCGATACCACCGACGGGAAGTTCATGACGAAATTCGAGGCCGCATGGATGGGACTGGGCGGCTCGGCACTGCTGACGGGAATCAAGTGAGGGCTGGCATATGAAGTTTACGGAGATGGGCAAACCGGATGGCAAAACCATGCTGCTGCTGCCCGGCACGGCGTGCACCTGGGAGATCAATTTCCACACGGTCATCGACCGGCTGGCGGAGCAGTATCACCTGATATGCGTCAATTACGACGGCTTCGACGATGAGAAGTCGACAAAGCCGTTTACGGACATGCTGACGGTGACCGGGAAGATCGAGGATTATATCATCAAATACCACGGCGGGCGCGTGGACGGGGCGTACGGTTCCTCGCTCGGCGGCAGCTTTGTGGGCCTGCTGATCCAGCGCGGGCGCATCCACATCGACCACGGCTTCATCGGCTCCTCCGACCTGGATCAGGGCAGCCCATTCGTCGCCCGGATCATGACCTGGATCGTAGGGCGCTGGATCGGCGATGCGGCGAAGAACGACAGGAAGCGGCAGAAGCTCAAAGACATGCTGGTGAAGAACTTCGGCATGGACATGGACCCCGAGACGGACGCCTTTATGGACGAGTTCGCGGGCAGCATGGTGTCCCTGCACCCGAAGACCGTGGCGCGGGAGTTCTATTCAGACTATGTGACGCCCCTGGAGGACGATATTCATGTGGACGGTACCACGGTGCATATCATCTACGCGCTGAAGATGGGTCCGAAGTACGAGAAGCGATACAGGCAGCACTTCCGCGATCCGGACATCATCCCCTTCGACATGCAGCATGAGGCGTGGATATTCCAGAGCCAGTGGACGCAGCCCATACTGGATGCCATCGCGGCGCGCATGGAATAGGGGAGTGAGGGTATGTTCTGGGACAGTGTGGCCGGGGTGTATGATCTCTTCGTCAATGTCGTCAACCGGAAAACCCATGTGGCGCTGAGGGGGATTGTCGCGGGCCTTGTACAGCCGGGCGACCGCGTGCTGGAGTGTGCCTGCGGGACGGGGCTGCTCACCGAGGTCATCGCCCGGGAATGCGCCCATCTGACGGCCACGGATTTCGCGCCGAAGATGCTGGCGCGGGCCGGGAAGAACTGCGCCGCGTTCGACAACATTGCCTTTGAACCGGCGGACATCACATCGCTACGCTATCCGGACGGCAGCTTCGACGCGGTGGTTGCCGGGAACGTGATCCACCTGCTGGACAATCCCATGAAGGCGCTTCATGAGCTGGACCGCGTGTGCAGGCCGGGGGGCCGGTTGATCATTCCGACCTACATGAACCGGGATAAGAAGGGTAACACCAGCGGTTTCGCCATCGCCGTGGGCAAGGCCGGGGCGGACTTCAAGCGGCAGTTCACCGTGGAAAGCTACCGGCAATTCTTCCTGGACGCGGGCTATCGGGACGTGTCGATACAACTGGCCGAGGGGCGCATCCCCTGCGCCGTGGCGGTGATGAGGGCGGGAGGAACGAAGCGATGCTTATGACGCTGATGCTTTCCGCGTCAGGCTGCCTGCTGCTGTTCCTGGGCATCTGGGGCGTGACGGTCACGATGCCCACCGCGTTGCTGGCGAAGAACTTCCCGGAGGATGTGCAGCAGAGGCTCAGGCCGAGGCTTGACAGCCTGCCCATGTCGCCGAAGCGGGCGCTGGGATGGGTGATTCTTGCGCTGTTTGTAGCGGGATATCTCGCCCTGTTCGTCATCGGCGGGATAGACGGCTTGAAGCGCGGCTTTACCTTTGGACAGTTCTTCCTGCGCTTCTTCACCATCGGCGCGATCGTCAAGGCCTTCGACATCGTCGCCCTGGACTGGTTCCTGCTGACGAAGCCCCGCTTCTTCCAGCGCTATTTCCCGGAAACCGAGGGCTGCGCGGGCTGGCAGGACTTCGGCTACAACCGCAAGCAGCAAATGCGGCAGTGTGTGATGATCGTTATCGGCAGCGCTGTCATGGCGGGGGTATTTACCTTGCTCTGAGGAGGGATGACCGGTGAATTGGCCGAGGTTCATACTGGACGGCATTTCTATGTCGCTGGTGTTCAACGCCGTGGTGGGGGTGGGCTTCCTGCTGTGGCCCCAGGCCTACAGCACCATGTTTCCCAGGGAGATCCGGCAGGCCGCCGCGCCCTGGGTGGACAAGGGCGAGGTCCGGAAGATGAAGCGGCTGCTCTATCCGCTGTACCTGCTGGTGTTCGTGTACTGGGCGATCAGCGCTCGCTGCGCCGGGACGACGGGGTTCCGGAATCTGTTCTGGACGGGCTATGTGGAGATGACGCTGGTCAGCATGAGCGACTTTATCATCCTGGATTGCTGGCTGCCGGGGAAGGTCCGGCACATGATCAGAGGCGCGGAGCACTGCAAGGCCTGGGAGCGCAGGGAATGGCTTAAAAAGCTGGCGATCCCGGAGCACGGCCTGGGCTGGACGCTGCTGGTCTGCCCGCTGGCCGGGTTGATCGTGGCGGGTATCGCGGCGCTGATCCCATAATGGAGTTAAAGATATTTAACTTGACTTTTCACACCTTGGATGTTAGTTTATTAGCGTTAGCTAACACGTGCGCTTGTGGAGGAAGCCATGCCCAGGGACAAGACTGCCAGCCATGTGAAGATCATGGCCGCCGCGCGGGAGGAGTTTATGGAATACGGCTTTGAGCAGGCCTCCATGCGGCGCATCGGAGAGCGATGTGGCATGACGGCGGCAGGCATCTATCGTCACTGTCGGGACAAGGCCGACCTGTTCGACCAGCTGGTGGCTCCGGCCGTTGCAAGGCTGGACGACTGGCTCGACGCGCATGTCCACCGCTATGTGGACGCGGTTCGGGGCGATGAGGCTGTTCACTGGAACGATTCCGAGATCGACATGATGCGCGAGGTGGTCTATCCCCGCATGGGGGACTACCGGCTGCTGCTGACTGCCGCCCGGGGCACAAGGCACGAACACTTCCTGCACGATCTCACCGAGGCCAGCCAGGCGCAGATGCTGCGATATCTGCCGATGCTGAAAGCGCAGGGCCTTGCCATCCGGGACATCGCACCCAGGGAGCTTCACCTGCTGCTGAGCGCCTACACCGCCGCGCTGTTTGAGCCTGTCGTCCACAATTACCCGCTGGAGGAAGCGCTGCGCTCTCTGGAACTGATCGAAGCCTTCTTCCTTCCGGGCTGGAGGGCGCTTCTGGGGTTTTAACCGCCTATTCTCGATCGAGAATGGGCGATTGGTATTTCATGGGGTCAGCTAACATTCGCGAAGGATTGTTAGCTAACGTATCGCAAAGGAGGTTTGCATATGGAAGCATCAAGGGGAAAATCCCCGTCGCCCATCGCCTGGGCGCTGGGGCAGGCGGGGCCGCACCGGGGGCAGTTCGTTCTGAGCGTGGTCCTCGCCGTGGTGGGCGTGGCGTTTTCCGTCGCGCCGTATTTCGCGGTGGCGGGCATCGTGAAGGGGCTGATGGCGGGCGAGAAGAACCTGCCGTACTACCTGAAGCAGGCGGGGATCATCGCGCTGTTCTGGCTGGGGCGGGTGCTGTGCCACGCCTTCTCCACGGCCACCAGCCACCGGGCAACCTTCGCCGTGCTGGGCGAGATCCGCAAGCGCTGCACCGAAAAGCTGACCCGCATGCCCCTGGGCGCGGTGCTGGCCCGGAGCCCCGGCGCGCTGAAAAATACGCTGATCGAGCGCATTGATACCATTGAGACCACGCTGGCCCACATCGTGCCGGAGTTCACGGCAAACCTGTTGATTCCTGTAATTATCACAGCCTACATCTTTACCATCGATTGGCGCATGGGGCTGGCGTCCCTCGCCACGGTGCCGCTGGGCATGTTCTTTTACGTCTGGATGATGGCCACCAGCTCCGGCTTCTACCAGGCCACCATCGACAACACCAAGGCGCTGAACAACACTGCCGTGGAATACATCAACGGCATACAGGTCATCAAGGTGTTCGGCAAGACCAAATCCAGCTACGAGCGCTTCGTGAAGGACGCCCACGCGGCGGCGGGGGCGTTCATCGGCTGGATGCGGGCGAGCATCGTCCCCTTCACCTTCGCCATGGTGGTCATGCCGGCCACGATGGTGTCCGTGCTGCCGATCGGCGGGCTGCTGGTGAAGGGCGGCACGCTGTCCGGGCAGGACTTCATCACGGTCATCATACTGTCCGTGGGGCTGATTACGCCGCTGATCACGCTGATGAGCTATTCCGACGACATCCGTACCATGGGCACCATCTTTGGCGAGGTGCAGGCGATACTGGACGCGCCGGAACAGGAAAGGCCTGCTGCGGGAGAGGCTCCCTTGGGCAACGACCTTGCCCTTGAAAATGTCCACTTCTCCTACGCGGACAAGGAGATACTCCACGGCGTCAGCATGGAGGTGCCGGAGGGCAGCTTCGTGGCGCTGGTGGGCCCGTCCGGCAGCGGCAAGAGCACCATCGCCCGGCTAGTCGCCGCACTGTGGGATGTGGGCGGCGGCAGCATATCGCTGGGCGGGAAGGATATTCGAGAAATCCCCCAGGAGGCCTATGCCGATCGGGTGGCCTTCGTCAGCCAGGACAACTACCTGTTCAACATGACCGTGCGGGAGAACATCCGCCTGGGCCGTCCCGGCGCGACGGATGCCGAAGTCGAACAGGCCGCAAAGGACAGCGGCTGCCACGAATTCATACTTGGCCTGGAGAACGGCTATGACACGCTGGTGGGGTCCTCCGGCGGGCACCTGTCCGGCGGCGAGCGTCAGCGCATTTCCATCGCCCGGGCCATGCTCAAGGCCGCGCCCATCGTGCTCCTGGACGAGGCGACCGCCTACACCGACCCGGAGAACGAGGCGGTCATACAGCGTTCGGTGTCGAAGCTGACCGAGGGCAAGACGCTGATCGTCATCGCCCACAGGCTGAGTACCGTCACCGACGCGGACCGAATCTACGTGGTCAACAAGGGCCGCATCGAGGACAGCGGCACCCATGAGGCGCTGCTCTCCCACCACGGCCTGTACGAAAAGATGTGGAACGCGCACATGGAGGTGAAGGACAATGGTTAAGGTCATCCGGCGCTTCTTCGATTTCTGCGGCGAAACCAACCGGAAAAAGTTCGTGGCCTCCATCTGGCTGGGCGTGCTGATCGCGCTGTTTGAGGCGCTGAAAATCCCCGCCATCGCGGTGATGATGCGCGCGCTGCTTCCGGTGGAACTGGGCGGCAACGGCGGCATTACCACAAACGACATCCTCATGAGCCTGGGCATCATGCTGTTGAGCATCCTGGGCTCCGGCCTGGCGAAGGCCAGGGCCACGATGCTGCAAACCGAGGCGGGCTACGACACCTGCGCCATGAAGCGCATCGAGATCGCCGAGCACATGCGCTACCTGCCCATGGGGTACTTCAATGAAAACAGCCTGGGGCAGATCACCTCCGTGACCACCAACGTGATGGAGAGCCTGGAGAACGTCGCCACCCGCGTGGTGATGATGGTGGCCCAGGGCCTGCTCACGACGCTGCTGATCATCGCCATGCTGGCCCTGTTCGACTGGCGCGTGGCTCTGGTGCTGCTCATCGGCTTCGGCGTGTTCCTGCTGATGAACGGCAGCCTTCAAACCGCTGCCGGGAAGCTGGCGGGCAGGAAGATCGCCGCCGACGAAAAACTTGTGGAAAAGGTATTGGAGTACATCCAGGGCATGGCCGAGGTGAAGGCCTACCACCTGACGGGCCAAAAGTCCGGCGAACTGAACGCCGCCATCGCCGAGAACGTGAAGGTCAACACCGACATGGAGATGACGCTGATCCCCCGCATGACGGCCCAGACCTTCATCGCCAAGCTGACCGGCGTGGCCATGACGGCGGTGTCCTGCGCGCTGTTTGTGGCGGGGAGGATGGACGCGCTGACGGCGATCCTGATGGTGATCTCCTCGTTCATCGTCTACGCCAGCCTGGAGACCGCGGGCAACTACTCGGCGCTCCTGCGCGTCGTGGACATGAGCGTGGACCGGGCGCAGGAGATCCTGGACGCGCCGCAGATGGACATTTCCGGGGAGGAGATTCAGCCCGAAAACCGGGACATCGCGGCGAAGGATGTCACCTTCTCCTACGACAGGAAGAAGGTCATCGACGGCGTATCCCTGAACATCCCCGAAAGGACCACTACTGCCATCGTCGGTCCCTCCGGCGGCGGCAAGAGTACGCTTTTGAACCTGCTGGCCCGGTTCTGGGACGCGGACGCCGGCACGGTCCGGCTGGGCGGGCGCGACGTGCGGGACTACGACATGGACAGCCTGATGCAGAACTTCTCCTTCGTGTTCCAGAACGTCTATCTGTTCCGCGACACCATCGCCAACAACATCCGCTTCGGCACGCCCGACGCGCCGATGGAGAACGTGATCGCCGCGGCGAAGAAGGCTTGCTGCCACGACTTTATCACGGCGCTGCCCGACGGCTACGATACTGTGATCGGCGAGGGCGGCGCGAATCTGTCCGGCGGCGAGCGCCAGCGCATCTCCATCGCCCGGGCGATGATGAAGGACGCGCCGGTGATCTTCCTGGACGAGGCCACGGCCAACGTGGACCCGGAGAACGAGAACGAGCTGACGAAGGCCATCGGGGCGTTGACCCGGGAGAAGACCGTTATCATGATCGCCCACAGACTTAAAACCGTGAAGCATGCCGACCAGATATTGGTGGTGGATCACGGGAAGATCGTCCAGCGGGGTACCCACGCGCAGCTGATGGCCGGGGAGGGCATCTATAAGACCTTCGTCGGCGAACGCCGCGAGGCCGCCAGCTGGAAGGTAAAAAAGTGATATGATCGTGCAGAGAACCTCCGTCTTCCCCGCCGACAGGGACACGGTCTTTCAAAAGCTCAGGCAGCTGGGCACATTGCAGGCCATCGCCGCGCCGTACGCCACGTTTGAGCCGGTTGAGGATGCGGCCACAGCATGGGAGGCCGGCGGCACATCCGCCTATCGCTTTCGCCTGTTCGGCGTTATCCCGTTCGGTACGCATACGATCCACATCGTTCGGTTCGACCCCGACGGCATCAGCAGCCGGGAGGGAAATGAACACGTCCCTGTGTGGAACCACGACATCAAACTGCGACCGTTGGATGATCGTCACACGGAATACACCGACCGCGTGGAGATTCATGCCGGATGGAAGACGGCCTTTGTGTGGCTTTGGGCCGAGGCGTTTTATGCCCATCGGCAGAGAAAGTGGGTCAGGCTTCTCCGGCAGGACCGGCATTGTTGAGGTGATCGCATGGATTTTCGCGAGGAATTTGAGGCATTTGAGCGGGAACATCCCTATCGGGATTTGCTGGTGCAGGGCGGAAGATTCCGCTACATACTGTCCGGGGAGAGCGACAGGCCGGCGATCGTATTCCTGAACGGCCTGAACATGCAGCAGGCGTGGCTGAGTTACATGCGCGCCTTTGAAAGGGAGTACCGGGTGCTGATGATGGAGTATCCGCCCTCCTGCGCGACGACCGACGCCCTGCTGGATGCCATCGCCGCGTTGCTAAGGGAACTGGGCATCGCAAAACCCATCCTCGTCGGCGTCAGCGACGGCGGCCTGCTGGCGCAGCTCTTTGTCCGACGCTTTCCGGAGAACGTCGGCGCGCTGGTGCTGATGACCACGGTCACCATCGATTCCAAATACTGCGAGGATACCAACCGGGAAAATGCCGGTCGCTACCTTGCCAGGGTGAGGCTGATACCCTATGCGATTCTGAAGCGGGTGCTGCTGAGGCTCGTCAAGGGCTATTTCAACGACGAGAGCGAGTCGGAGCGCGCATACGGCACGGGCTTTTTGGAGTACATCGCCAGCGATCCCGCCTACAAGCAAAAGTACCTCCACGCGGTCAGGCTCGTATACGACGGGGCGAAACAGCCCAGGCTGCGGACGGAGGAATTCGCGGAACTGCGCGACAGGATACTGATCCTCCATCCGGAAAAAGACATCTTTACCAGGGAAGACCAGGAGAAGCTGACCGCGCTGCTTTCCGCCGTTGGCGCCCAGACGAGGATCCTGCGCGGCGGACACCTCGCCTTTGTGAGCTGTCCCGGGCAGTACATCGGGGCTATCTGGGATTTTCTGAACGGCTTGCAGCGGCGAAATGACGATGAAAAGGGGTGAACGCATGAAGAAAAACAGGATGAGAAGCGCATTGACCTGCGGCATGCTGGGTTGCCTGTGCTATGGCGGCGGGGATTGGCTGATGATGTACGGCAACCCCGCGCATCATGGAACGCTGCCCTGGCTGACCGAAGGCGTCGCCGCCATGCCGCAATGGCGCCTCGACCTGGCGCTGGCGCTGGCGTTTCCAGGGATCATACTCTACGGTATCGCGCTGTTTGCCGTGCAAGGGTACATCATCGGAGAAGAGAAGCGTAAGATTTATCATTACCTGAACGCCTTCGGCCTGACCCCCTGGATTTCGCTGCACCTGTTCTACATCATGATTCTTTCGCTGTTTGCCTGGTTGAACCGGAATGGCTTTGCCGGTGACGCGACGGTCATCTGCGAGGGAATGCATGCGCCGCTATCATGGCTGGTGCCTGCCAGCGAGGGGATGATGCTGCCGGTGTTCGTCTATTGGTTCTGGCTGCAATTATCGGGAAAGACCGTTTTTCCAAGGTGGATGGCCTTTACCAATGTGCTGATTATCTATGGTGTGCTGAAGGGCCTCTCCCTGCTGTTGCCAGTGAGCGCGTTCCGGCTGGGCTTCACCAATGGGCTGATGAGTGAGAGCATGCTTCTGTGGTTTGGTTTTATGCTGGACCGGGAGCGGAAAACGGATCGGGGAGGAATGTGAAATGAAGGCCATGTTTCTGGTCGCCGCCCTCGGGCACATACTGTGCGGCATCTGCGACTGCCTGCTGATCTATCTGCCCAATGGCCGCTTCCGCTTCGAGGATATGAAGGACAACCGGAAGCTGTTCGCCGCCTTTATGGGGCTTCCGCTGAGGAATCCGCTGCTGTCCATGCTGCTGGGCTGCCTGGCCATGTGCCTGTTTACCTTCGGCTATCTGGCCCTGTGCGACTGGATGGGCGCCTTTTCCGGAACCTGCGCCGTGCTGATGCGGGTTGGAACCGTGATCGTCGCCACCTTTGGCATGGCCCACCACGTGTTCTGCGGCGTGCCGGAGTGGCTGTATGTGCGCCTGGGCCGAACCCAGGAGGCGCTGGACATCATCAACGAATTGTTTAAAAAGACATCGATCACGATGTTCGCCTGCTACCTTGGCTTTCTGATCTTCGGCGTGACCCTCTTCGTCGCGGTGGTCGCCGGCATGACGTCGCTGCCCCGCTGGGCCTGTGTTTTCAACATACTGCCGCTGATGCTGGCGCTGTCTCCACTGCGCGTGGGCGGCGCGGGCAACTGGGCGGGGGCGATCATGTTCGCGGGATTGTTTTTCCTGCTGTAAGGATACCGGGCGACGGACAATCTGATGTGCTGCGTCAGTCAGCCGGGGCGCTTCTTTACCCGAGGCTGTCAACAGCAACGGCGATGTTCATATGTATTCAAGCCTGGGTCGTAACGCGAATCAACTCGCGCTCCAGTGCGGACGCGCTGCCGCGACGCAGCTTGACCAGCTGCGCACCATGCTTTTTGGCTTCCTTTTGCGCGCTGATGACCAATGGGTGTGATACGGTGTCCATGCAGACGAAGATGTAATCCGGGGTTCCCAACTGATTGGCAAAGCTGCCCTTTTTGAGGGGAATGGCGCGCGCCGTGATATTGTATTTGGCGCACAGATCGCGATAGGTGCGTCCCATACACTCATTGCCGCCGATGATGATTGCGCTCATTGACACGGTCCTCCTGATGTGAATTAGTCTAATCTAACAACAATATTAGCATACACTAACTCCCCTTGTCAAGTGTTTTTATGAATGTGAAATTCAGGGAAAGTCATTGACAAAGGGAGGGAGTTAGCGTAATATAACATTGAATTAGATATAACTAATCTTCGGAGGGATACCCCATGCTGGATCGTGCGATCATCGACCACGCTTCGCCCACGCTGGCGCGATTGAAGCTGGGCAACCTGTTCAACCATACCATGGGAGAGGACTTCCCCGCGGAATTTGCCGCGTTGAGCAGGCAGCTTATGGACAGGGGCGTGACGATGACGATCCTGAGGATTTCCGGGGGCAAGGCGCTGATCTATCTGTACCGGGCAGGGGAGTTGAAAAAAACGCTTGCGGGCGAGGGCGTGCGACGGTTGCTTGAAGCCTGTGGCTATCGGTGCTTCGATGTCGATGGCGCGCTGGACACCCTTCGGGCGCGGCTTCAAGGCCTCGATGCCTTCCCCCATGAGATCGGCGTTTTCCTGGGCTATCCGCTGGAGGACGTGCTGGGGTTCATCGAAAACGGCGGCAGGAACTGCCTGTCCTGCGGCTGCTGGAAGGTGTACTCCAACGAATGCGAAGCGCTCAAGGCCTTTGAACGCTATGAGAAGTGCAAAGCAGTCTATCAGAGGCTGTTTGCGTCGGGCTGCCCGCTGACCCGCCTGACGGTGGCGGCCAGGCCGGCATCATAAAAGAGGAGATGTACAAAGATGAGCAAAGCGGCAGTTGTTTTCTACACCGGCTCCGGCAACACCGAAGCCATGGCGGACGTGATCGTGAACGCCCTGGGCGCGGACAAGATCGAGGCGGAGGCCTTCAGCGCGGCGAAGGCGGCGGACTATGACGCCATCGCCTTCGGCTGCCCGGCCATGGGCGACGAGGTGCTCGAGGAGACCATCTTCCAGCCCATGTGGGACGACGTGAAGACCGGCCTGGCGGGCAAGAAGGTGGCGCTGTTCGGCTCCTATGGCTGGGGCGACGGCCAGTGGATGCGCGACTGGGAAGCGGACGCTGCAAATAACGGCGTGACCCTGGCCTGCGAGAGCGTGATCTGCAACGAAGCGCCCGACGACGAAGCCAAGGCCGCGCTGGAAGCGCTGGCGAAGGCCATCGGTTAAGCGCAAGTATATCGCCGACTGCCTGGGTTCAGGAAGTCGGCGTTTTACACTTCATCAAAGGAGAGCCAAACCATGAAAAAGCTGTTGAGCATGCTGCTGGCGCTGTGCCTGTGCGCCGCCCTCATGGTCCCGGCGATGGCCGAGGACAAGGGCGTCTACGTCCTGATGAACATACCTTACGCGGATTTCTACGCGGCGGAATCCGACGTCGCCGTGGATGCCGTGACCTCCGCGACCCTGATGAAGCCCCGCGCCGGGGCGCTGGCCGGCGGTTCCTACCATGTGGACCCCGAGGGCAGCGACATCTCCGGCGTCATCTTCCCGGTCTACGTGGAGGACGCCTCGCTGCTTGCGAACCTCGGCGGCGTAGAGATCACCGATGAGAGCAGCGTGGAGATCACCGTGACCCTGAAGGGCGAGGAGCAGACCGCGACCTATGCGGGCAGGGAGGCCCTGTTCGAGGCCCCCGGCTATTCCTGGTACGTGCTGAACGAGCAGCCCGCGGTGTACAAGACCCTGACGATGGGCGACACGCCCGCGTTCAGCGCCTTGAACGGCGAAGCGCAGGCCATCGAAGCCAGCGCGTCGATCATCTACGACAGGCACGCCGACGTCGTCATCAAGGTGGACGGCCTGGACGGGGCCCTGGGCGAGGATACCCCGGTCAGCGGCATCGTGCTGGTGGCCGACGACGGCACCCGCGTGGGCCTTGCGCACCTTGCGAACTTCTGGCGTCGCGCCCAGATCGGCCTGCACCTGGACGATTCGGCCTATGCCGCGCTGAAGGGCAAGCGCATCGACAGGATCGAGTACATCACCACCGGCGGCCTGTATGCGGCCGACGTGGACATCCCCGTAATCGAGGATGAGCGCCTGATCGCCCTGTCCGCCACCTACGTCGAGCTGTTCCCCGAGTTTGCCCGGGAGGACCTGAAGGACTACTGGATGGAGTGCATCAGGGCCTGGAACGTGGACGACGCGGCCGCCGAGGGCTACTACCGGATGCTGACCCAGACCTACATGGGCAGGCTCTACGGCGAGGAGGCCATGTCGGCCTACGGCGCGGCTCCCGAGACCATGCAGTTTGACTGCTTCTTCGAGAATGGCCTTGCGAAGCTGACCGTGGCGGGGGACGTCATCTCCGGCATGGACGCCGAGGGGAACGAGCTGTTCCGCCACACCTACGCCTTCGACCAGGACATGACCGTCACCTACTTCGGACAGGAAATGCCGGGCTACCTGCACGTCTACAAGACCGAGGACGCGGACGCCGGGCTGTTTACCTACTTTGCGTTCTCCGACGACAACCTGGCCCAGACCCAGCACATCGAGTTCCGCTATGGCGATACGCTGGAGAACCTGAACAACTACTCCGAGGGCAAGTACGCCTACTGGCTGGCCAGCGGCATACTGGATGGCTACAAGGACAGCCTGATCCAGGATTGCATCAAGCTGTTCGTGGATGAGAACGTGGGCGAGGCTCAGGGCCAGGGGGCGGAAGCCGAGCCGGAAGCGAAGGCCGACGCCATCGAGATCGGCACCGCCGAGCAGCTGGCCGCGATCAACGAAAACCTGTCCGGCAACTATGTGCTGACCGCCGACATCGACCTGGCCGGCATGGAGTGGACACCCATCGGCGCTTACGCGCCCTCCGGCGAGAGCGCCGAGGAGCAGGAGATCCCTGCCGCGGATACCGCCTTCACCGGCACCTTCGACGGCCAGGGACACACCATCTCCAACCTGGTCATCAACCAGCCCGAGGCATGGGCGCAGGGCCTGTTCGGCTGCATCGCGGGCGCTCAGGTGGGCAACTTCACCCTGGAGAACGCCACCGTGGACGCTCAGCTGATGGGCTCCGACGTGGTGGGCTACGCCTATATGTCCACCGTCTCCGGTGTGAATCTGGTGAATGGCAAGGTCACCGCCCACGCGGGAGAGATGAGCGCCGAGGGCATGTACGGCGGCATCGTCGGCGCGGGCATGGGCTCCATGGTGCAGAACTGCACCGCCCAGGCGGACGTCGTGATTCCTGACGGCACCGCCAATGCGGGCATCGTGGGCGGCGGTCTGGAGATGACCAGCGTCGTGGGCTGCACCGCCACCGGCACCGTCACCGCGGGCAACGACTGCTACGGCCTGGGCGGCGTGTCCGGCTGCGGCTTCGCGGCGGAGCAGTTCACCGACTGCACCGCCCAGAACGTGACCATCACCGCGGGCGACAGCTGCTTCTGGATCGGCGGCGTCACAGGCTACGCCGGCGGCTATGACGACGAACAGTACGGCATGCCCGTGACCGTGTTCACGAACTGCGTTGCAAAGAACGTGACCGTCAATGCGGGCGAGAACGCCGAGGGCGTCGGCGACATCGTCGGCGCGGGCTTCTACAACGAGCAGGTCGCCCAGAGTATGGGCGCGCCCTTCGACCAGCCGACCCGGTTCGAGCTGGTGGACTGCGTGACGGACGGTGAAGGCGCGCAGGATGCCGCCGCGGCCGCCGCGGCCCAGCTGCTGGAGGACGTGAGGGGCACCTATGTGGCGCTCTTCCCGATCATCACCGATCCCGCCTGGGACCAGATCTGGCTGGACCACTGCGCCGCCGTGGTGGGCGACGAGATGGCCCCGGAGGTGGCGCAGGGCCTGAAGGATGCCTGCAACGGTACGATCTACGGCCAGGAGGCCATCGACGCCTACGGCGACGGCTCCAATGGGATGCAGTTCGACTGCCTGTTCATCAACGGCGTGGACCAGATCGCCTTCGACGGCACGACCATCAGCGGCACGCTGGCGGGCGAAGCGGTGTTCTCCCACGAGTACGCCTATGTCGGCCCCCTGTCCCTGGGCGGCATGATGAACGGCTATTTGTATGAAACCGCCGACGCGGACGCGGGCGAGTTCAGATACTTCTTCATGATGCCCGACACCCCGGCGAGCACCTATCACCTGGAGTTCCGGTACGGCAGCGACGTGGACGCCCTGACCGAGTACGCCACCGGCCCCTATGCCTACTGGCTGGCCGCGGGCTTCCCGGTGGACGCGGACCAGGCCATGACCGAGAACGTGATCGGCCTGTTCTGCGACGAGAACCTGGCGGAGATGGCCGACGAACAGCCTGCCGCCTGACGGAAACAGACAAACGACAGCGCCGCCGCCCGGGGCCAGGTGAGCGTGACCAGCGCCATGAACGACCCCAAGCGGGCGCGGCTGACCAGTTATGTGGGCATGAACGAGCCCAAGGCCGTGGACATGCCCGCCGCCCCCATCCAGCTGAGCAAGGGGGACCGGGTGATCATCATGACCGACGGCGTGTTCGGCACCCTGTCTGACGCCGAGATCGCCTCTGCCCTGGAGGCCGGCGCACCGGAAGCCGCCCTGCGCCTGGAGGCCCTCATCAAGGAAAAGAAGAAGGAAAACCAGGACAACTATACCGCGATCATCATTGAGATATGACGACAGACATTGGAGGCGAACACAGTGAAGGGAAATGAGAACAACCAGGATATGTGCCCTCGCTGCATGACCCCGCTGCAGGGGCAGAGGGTCTGCCCCAAGTGCAAATTCGACCCCAGCACCTATACCCCCGCCAAGCATCACCTGCCGCCGCGCACGATCCTGGACGGCAAGTACCTGGTGGGCTGCGTACTGGGTGAGGGCGGCTTCGGCATCACCTACGTGGGCTGGGACCTGCAGCTGCACACGATGGTGGCCATCAAGGAATACTTTCCCACGGGCATCGTGTTCCGCGACAACACCCAATCCAACGTGGTCAGCGTGTTTTCCGGCTCCGGCGAGGAATACTACCTGCACGACCGGGAGAAGTTCCTGGAGGAGGCCCGGATGCTGGCGAAGTTCGACGGCAATCCCGGCGTGGTCAGCGTCAAGAACTACTTTAAGGAAAACGGCACCGCCTATATCGTCATGGAGTACGTGCAGGGCATCAACCTGGCCGTGCTGATGGAGCAAAACAACGACAAGCTGCCCTTTGACCGGGTGATGAAGCTGCTGGACCTGCCCATCAGGACCCTGGCGGAGATGCACCGCCAGAACACCTTCCACCGGGACATCAGCCCGGAGAACCTGATGGTGACCAACGACAACGTGGTGAAGCTGATCGACTTCGGCTCCACCAAGACCAACAAGAAGGACAAGTCCCGCTACCTGAAGGTGCGGCCCGGCTACTCCCCGCTGGAGCTGTACACCACCGGCGGGCAGGAGGGCCCCTTCTCGGACATCTACGCCCTCAGCGCCACCATCTACAAGGCCGTCACCGGCATCACGCCGCCCCCGGCCACCGACCGCATCAACGACGACGCCCTGGTGCCGCCCATCAGGGCCGGGGCCAGGGGCATGAATGCCGCCCAGGAGAAGGCGCTGCTCAAGGGCATGGCCGTGAAGGCCCAGGACCGCTACCAGCGCGTGGAGGACCTGTACACCGGGCTGTGCGGCAGGGGTCCGTCAAGGAAGGGCGATAACAGGAAGCCAGTCCCGGTGATCGCCGTCGCGGCGTCGGTCGTGGCGGCGCTGGCCATCGGCGGCGGGCTTTTCGCGGCGAACCGGAACCACACCTGGCCCTTCACAAAGCCCACGCCGATCGCCACCGTCGAGCCCACGTCGACGCCTACGCCGGAGGTTGTCGAGTCGCCCACGCCGGAGGTTATTGAGTCGCCCGCGCCTGTGGTGACCGAAGCGCCGGTGGAAACGCCCACCCCCTGGTGGGATGGGGTCGAGCCCTACGCCCTCGAGGAGAGCGCGTTTGAGAATGTCCCCGGCCTGTGGGAGCAGTACAACGGCGAACGCTTTTACACCACGGGCGTCTGTGCGGTGATCTCGCCCAGCGGCCTCGAGCTGCGGCCCGTCGCCGGCGACCGCTGTATGAACTATGGCTTGGGCGGCGAGTATGTCGGGGAGGGTCGCGCCGACCTGAAGCCCGAGCAGCTGGCCGGCATGCTGAACGCGGTGCATGACCTGCCCGTGGAAGAGCTGGTGCTTGCGAACTGGAACCTGGCCACCCTGGAACCCCTGGCCAGGAGCTGGGGCGACAATGTGTGTGTCTACTTTGAAAACTGCGCCCTGCCGGAGGACTGGGCGGAATCGGTGGGGGCCGTCGGCCCCGGCCTGCGCGCCCTGTGGGTGGCGGGGAACATGGACGCCTCCGACCTCAGAGCGCTGAACGCCCTGCCTGACCTTACCGAGCTTTACATGGACGACCGGAGCGGTCAGGGGGAATGCAACGTTGACCTCGAGACCGTCTCGCGGCTTATAAATCTCACCCGGCTGGACCTGCAGAGCATGGCCATCGAGGACATCGGCCTGCTGGAGAAGCTGACCAACCTGACCTTCCTCGGCGTCTCCGACAACCGCGTGACCGACCTGACGCCGCTGGAGAAGCTGACCAACCTGACCTTAATCAACATTGATGTCAACCGGGTTGCCGACCTGACGCCGCTGGCGGGGCTTTCCAACCTGGATACGCTGCTTGCCAAGGAAAACCGTATTTCCGATCTGACGCCGCTGGCCGGGCTGACCGGGCTGGTTCGTGTGGAGCTGGCGAACAACCTGATCGGGGATTTTTCGCCCGTGTCCCACGTGGAGGAGGTCACCGGCCGGGAATTCCAGCTCAGTGAAGAAACCCTCGCGGCCGTCCCCGAGGTCTATCAGGGCCTGCTGAAGGGCGATGTGGACCAGGCGTACCAGCTCTCGGCCGTCATCTCTCCGGCGGGCATCCGCTTCTACGGCGTGGACATGGACGACGGCGTCGACCGGGAAAACCGGCGCGCCTGGACCTGGCTGACCGACGAGCAGTGGAAGGGCCAGATGGACTTCATCCAGATGATCCCGCTGCCGGTACGCCGCGTGGTGTTCGTGGACTGGGATTGGGGCCCCTGCAACATGGACCAGTTCAACCGAGAATGGGTTTGGCTGCACGAGGTCGAGTTCGTCAATTGCGGCCTGCCCACGGACCAGACCGAGGAGACGGACTGGGGCGGCCTTGCGACTTTGGGCGAGCGTCTCGAGCGCCTGGGCGTGTATGCCTGCGGTTATGACGAGACCCAGCTGAGCTGGCTGGCGAACTGCCCGAGGCTGACGGCGCTGTACCTGGATGGCAGCGGCGACGCGCAGTACCTGATGGACGTTCTGGGAAGATTGAACCGGATCGAGGAACTGACCCTGCGGGATTTGAACATCAGCGACATCTCCGCCCTCTCCAACCTCGGCAACCTGCGCCGCCTGGTGCTGCGCGGCAATCCAGTCGAGGACCTGTCGCCGCTTTCCGGCCTCGAAAACCTGGACTACCTGGACGTTCAGGACTGCCGGGTGCGGGACATTTCCCCGCTTGGCGCGCTGAAGGACAGGAAACTGCGCGAGGTTCACCTGGAGGGCAACTTCATTCAGGACTTCGAGCCGGTCATGGACATCAGCTTTTATGGCGAAGGCCGGCAGCTGATCCCCCTCACGGCGGACATGTTCGCCGAGACGCCGGAGGTCTGGGCGGACGGCGAGGTGGGCCGGGACGGCTTTCCCTACGAGCTGCGCCTGCAGGTCAGCAAGGACGGCGTGTGCGTCCGGCACGCTTACGTTGACAACGGCGACGACGACAGCCTGTGGCCGTGGGATGTGAGCCGGGACGACATAAACGGCGAAATGATCAGCGCGATCATGAACACGGTTCAGCGCTGCAACCTGCCCATACGGGAGATCGTCATACACGACATGAATCTCAACGGCATCGAAAATTTCGCCCGCCCGATGCCCGGCCCGGTGACGTTCAGGTTTTACAACTGCGCCACGCCGGACGACCTGCGGGCGCTGACCGGCTTCGGAGGCGCGCTGGATTCGATCGATCTCTGGGGCGAATACAGCGTGGACGACATGTCCTGGCTCTGCGACATGCCGGGCCTCGAAAGCATTTCACTGGGATTCACGGGAGGCGGCACCAGGCCCATCGACCTGAGCGGCTTCAAGGGCATGGGGGACGGGCTGTTTTCACTGAACCTCGCCCAATACGATATCGAAAACCCGGAGGGCCTGAGCGGTTTGAAGCTGCATTACCTGTCTATACAGAACTGCAACCTCCAGGACATCACCTTCCTGGAGGGCATGACCGACATAGAGTGGCTGATGCTGGCCGCCATCCCACTGGAGGATATCTCGCCGCTGAAGAACCTCCACAACCTGCGCGAGCTCCGTCTGGGAGAGACCCGGGTTTCCGACCTGACGCCGCTTTCCGGCCTGTCCAGCCTGGAATACCTGGACGTGACCGACACTCCCGTTACCGACTTCACGCCAGTGGCCCACGTCCCCACGGTGGAGGGCAGGGATTGATCCTACCGACCCAGGGCGGGGATGCTTCGGCATTCCCGCCTTTGGAATTTTGGTAAAAGTTTCCCGCAGCCCCGTTGCTATAATATCCCACAGAAACACCCGGGGAGGGAAACGACATGAAGCACGGAAGCATACGCCTTATCACCCTGCTGGCGGCATTGGCCCTGCTGGCGGCGACGCTGACCGGCGCGGCCGCGGAGGTCGATGCCGGCGCGCTGATCGAATGGGCAAGGGCCAACGGCATGGCCGCCGGGCCGCTTGATAATTCGACGCAGGGGAACGACCCCGCCATGCGCTTTGCCGCGAAGCAGGATTTCAACGCCCTGATGACCGACGCCAACACCGTGAAGGTGGAATGGCCCTACGGCTTTGTCAGGACGCAGGTGTCTGAAACGGAGGATTTCACCCAGCTCGCCACGCTGTTGATGATCGAGAACAATTGTGTGGTGCTGGCCACCGACAGCCGCTTCTATGACGATATCCTCAAGGGCGCCATGGAGAGGGGGTACGATGCCACGGAGGTGGCCAAGGGGATCAGCGCCATAACGACCGTGGAGCTGCCGGACGGCGAGGGCGGCCTGTATACCTTCGGCGACCTGACCCTCTTCTTCTCTGAACGGGTGCCGCTTGTGTACATCATCTTCCAGGTCGACCAGGACCTGGGCGTGCAGTACGCCGGCGATCCCGAAGCCTCACCCCAGGATTGCGCGGGCTGCTATCGCAACTCCGAGACCGGTGAAATCGGCGTGGCGGGCGACCGGCTGGTCTACGACGGCGGCGCGCGCTACAGCCTGGATTCCGGCGACCCCTACATGTCGGGCTCCCCGGTGTACGCCGTGGACAAGGAGAAGGGCGTTTACCTGACCCCGGCCATCGGCGTCCAGGCCTCCGACGGCTATGTCTACGCCGCCGGCCAGGCGCTGACTTCGCTGGTGGAGGAGATCCAGGCCCTGAATGAAGCCGGGTCCGCGTCCGAATCGACACCCGAGCCCACGGCGGAACCCACGCCCGAGCCGACGCCGGAGCCCGAGCCCACGCCGGAGCCTGCACCTGAGCCGACGCCCACACCCGAACCCACACCTGAACCCACGCCCGAGCCGGCTGTAGTGACGGAAGAGAAGGATGCGCCCGAACCGCCGTCCGAGGTCACTGAAGCGCCCACGATGGTCCCCACCGCTGAACCCACGCCCGGGCCCACCGAGTCGCCGACGCCGGAACCCACCGCCGAACCGGCGGTGAAGCCGGAGGGCGACGACGGCGATGACGGCGGCATTGCAGGCCTTCTGAAGAGGGACGAGGCGAAGTACGGCCTGCTGGGACTCGCTGTGGCCATCGTCGCGCTGCTCGCCCTCCGTTCCCGCAAGAAGAAGATCGAGGCGGCCAGGGCGCGCCAGGAACGGGCGTCCGCCGTCGTCGCGCCACGCAAGCCCGAGCCCGAACAATGGCAAAGGACCGCCGTCGCCCAGGCGACGAAGCCCGCCGACAAGCCCGTTGAAGCGGTCGGGGCGAAGCGGCCCGCCGTGTCCGTCCGCTGCCTGTCCGGCGCGCTGGCCGGGGCCAGCTTCCCGCTGAACGGCAAGGTGACCATCGGCCGCGACAGGCGCGCCTGCGGCATCATCTACCCGGCGGATACGCCCGGCGTCAGCGGCGTGCACTGCTCGGTGCGCCCCGCGCCGGACGGCAGCGCCCTGATCCTCACCGACGAGGGCAGCAGCCACGGCACCTTTGTGGGTGAAAACCGCCTGGCCAGGGGACTGCCTGTGAGCCTTGCCAACGGCGCCACCTTCTGCCTGGGCAGCGAAAAAAACGGTTCATCACGGAAAGTTGTGGGATTGACAGAAAGGAGATAGACAAAAGGAGCATGAAAGACTTCTAATTGTAGCTGCTACACAAACAAGGAAGAAGTCAGAACATGCTCCGAGAAGAGAATATCGCAATAGAGATCAAA
>JAZSAA010000539.1:0-2155 GCA_045601625.1 Clostridia bacterium
AACATATGCGGAGCAGATTTTTCGTTCTGCCTAAGCAGAGCGGAGGGAGGCGATGCAGCGCATCGTTGACCGCAGCGAGGCAACGGCAGGGCGGAAAAGATGCCCGCAGATGGTTGCATTTTAGATTGAGATTAGTATTAGTCTCCGGGCCCGGGTTCCCCTGAAAGGGGCGCTGCCGCAAAGCGGCCGAGGGGGCGCCCCCCTCCCATTAAAATATGGTTGCCCTATGGCAATCCGGTTTATTATGTGCTATAATACCCATGTATTGCTGTTATTTTGCACGGGAGCGTGAGCGATTTGAACCATCTCGAGGCGTTTTTGAACGCCATGCAGGCGGACGCGGCGCTGGTGCACCGGCCGGAAAACCTGCGCTGGCTGGCCGGGTACACCGGCGAGGGCTGCCTGTTCATCACGGCGAAGCGGCGCGTGATCCTCACCGATTTCCGGTATCTGGAGCAGGTGCGCATCCAGTCGCCGGACTGGGAGCTGGAGCGGGTGTCCACCGACGTGACCTACCCGGCGCTGGCGGCGAAGCTGGCCCGCGCCGAGGGCGTCAGGGAGCTGTTGGTGGAAACCGACCAGCTGACCTACGACGCATATCAGGACTTCGCAAAGGCCCTGGAGGGCGTGACGCTTCTGAGCATGGGCGGCGTGCCTGAGAAGCTGCGGCAGGTCAAGGACCCCGCCGAGCTGGACTGCATCCGGCGGGCGGCGGCCATCGCCAGCGACGCCTTCGTGAACATCCTGCCCCGCATCCACGCGGGCATGACGGAGCGCCAGGTGCAGCGGCTGCTGGAGTTTGAAATGCTGGAGCTGGGCAGCGAGGGCTTGGCCTTCGAGACCATCGCCGCCTCGGGCCCCAACGGGGCGCTGCCCCACGCCCGGCCCTCGGACCGGGTGATCCAAACGGGCGAGCTGCTGACGCTGGACTTCGGCGCGACCGTGAACGGCTATCGCTCGGACATGACCCGCACCGTGGGCTTCGGCAGGGTTTCGGACGCGCTGCGGGAGATCTACGAGACCGTGCGCGTGGCCCAGCAGCTGGGGCTGGACGCGGTGGGCCCGGGCAAGGCCTGCCGGGAGATCGACCGGGTGGCCCGGGACTACATCGACGCCCGCTACCCCGGTTCCTTCGGCCACGGTCTGGGCCACGGCGTGGGCCTGTTCATCCACGAGCAGCCCCGGCTGAGCGTGAGCAGCACCGACGCGCTGGTTCCCGGCAATGTGGTGACGGTGGAGCCCGGCGTCTACATCCCCGGCCTGGGCGGCTGCCGGATCGAGGACACGGTGATCGTCACCGAAGACGGCGTCATCAACACCGTCGCCGCCCCGAAGCAGCTGATCGAGCTGTGATTCGGGGGGCACTTTACCGATCGGCACAAGGTTCCTTGCTGTGTTCAGAATGACAGCCTTCAGTTCAGGCGGAACGACGTCATTCCGAGCGGAGGCGCAGCCGGAGTCGAAGAATCCTTTTCCACTCTACGACTATTTTATTGAGGAGGCACATCCCCATGATCAATGCAAGCGATTTCAGAAACGGCGTCACCTTTGAGATGGACAACGGCGTGTGGACCATCGTGTCCTTCCTGCACGTCAAGCCCGGCAAAGGCGCGGCCTTTGTGCGCACCAAGCTGAAGAACGTCGTCACCGGCGCGGTCATCGAGCGCACCTTTAACCCCACTGAAAAGTTCCCCAAGGCCTACATCGAGACCAAGGAGATGCAGTACACCTACAACGACGGCGATTTCTACCACTTCATGGACCTGGAGACCTTCGACGACCTGGCCCTGACCCACGATCAGGTCGAGGACGCCATTCCCTTCGTGAAGGAGAACACCAACGTGACCGTCCGCTTCTTCAAGGGCGCGCCCTTCAGCGTGCAGGCCCCGAACTTCGTGGAGCTGGAGGTCACCAACACCGAGCCCGGCTTCAAGGGCGACCCCGCCGCCAACACCACCAAGCCCGCCACCTTCGAGACCGGCCTGGTGCTGCAGGTGCCCCTGTTCATCGAGACCGGCGAGGTGCTGAAGATCGACACCCGCGACGGCGGCGAATACCTGGGCCGCGCCTGATCCATACGGACAACCCAATCCCGGCTGTAGGGGCGCCGTTGCGGCGCCCGCCCGGCAATGCGATGTATTGCCATCGTTTGGGC
>JAZSAA010000540.1:0-11742 GCA_045601625.1 Clostridia bacterium
CGGTACAGCGGGTAGCTGTAGAGCACGCAGATGGCCACCGACAGCGCCGTGCCGATCACGGTGATCAGGAAGGAGTTGAAGTAGCTGCGCCACAGCGCGTCACCCAGCCGGAACACGTAGCCGTAGGCCTGGGTGGACCAGCTCAGCGGCATGAAGGAATAGCCGATCTGCCGGATGCTGTCCTCGGAGGTGAAGGAGATGATGATGACGAACAGGAAGGGCACGATGCACGCCAGCGCGAACAGGCCCAGCACAATGTGGAACAGCGCCTGCGCGCCGGGACCGAATGCGTTCAGCGCAGCCTGGTTCCTTTGCGGTTTATTCATAACCATACCCCCTTTATTGCTCATTCCTCATTAAAACAGCGAGCTTTCCGCGTCGATCCTTCTTACCACGCCATTCGTGATTACGATACAAATGCATCCCACCACGCTCTGCAGCAATCCCGCCGCCGCACTCATGCCCAGGTTGTGGGTGTTGGCGTAGGTGTTGTAGACGTAGGTGTCGATGACCTGGGTGACCGGATACAGCGGTCCGGAATTCTGGGGGACGTTGTAGAACAGACCAAAGTCGGCATTGAAGATCTTGCCCACGGACATGATCAGCAGGATCACGATCATGGGCCGTATGCCCGGCAGAGTCACGTGCCACACCTGCTGCCACTTGGTGGCCCCGTCTACGGCGGCGGCCTCGTACAGCGTGGTGTCGATGCCGGTGATGGCCGCCAGGTACAGCACGCTGGAGTAGCCCACGTTCTTCCACAGGTTCGAGATGGTCAGGATCAGCGGCCACCAGGTGGTGGTCATGTAGAACTGGGTCGGTTTCAGTCCCAGCGACTTCTGGATCGACGGGATCATGCCGCTGGTGGGGTCCAGGAAGGCCAGCACGAAGTAGCTCGCCACCACCCAGGACAGGAAGTAGGGGAAGAACATCATCGTCTGGTAGGCCTTGGCGGCGAAGCGGTTTTTGAGCTCCGACATCATCACCGCCAGCGTCACCGCCAGCGCCAGCACCAGCACGATCCAGACCCCGTTGTACAAGAGCGTGTTGCGGATCATGGTGGCCGTGGCGGGGCTTTTCAGGAACGCGAAGTTCTTCATCCCCACCCATTTGGACCTGATCAGGTTGTTCCAGAAGGTGTTGGGCTTCTGGGCCTTGTAGTCCTTGAAGGCGATCACCACGCCCAGCATCGGCAGGTAGCGGATCAGCAACAGCCAGACCGCGCCGGGCAGCACCATCGTCAGCAGCCAGAAATCCTTCCAGCTCCACCTGCGCATCGGCCTGACCTTCATGCATATCGCCTCACTTCCCCGGTTGCTAATGCAATTATAACAATTCGGTCATGAAAAAGCAGTGGCTCCCCTTGGCTTATTTTGTCTCTGGTTGGCGTGTTGGCCCCTGCGCCGCTTCCCCGGCCATTGACATATCTCGGTTCGGGGTTTATCATTCGTGAGGAGGGGAATACCGGAACAGGCATCCGAAGCGCCTTCGACATCGCTCAGGATGATACCGATGCGATGGCTGCCATTCTGGGCGGAGCCGGAGCCGAACAAGCCCTTTGTCCCGGTGACGATGCGATTGAGGAGGATGTAATATGATTGCCCGAAAAATACGGCCCGATGAATACAGGCGCTGCCAGCAGCTCTGTGCCCTGGCCTTTGAATATGAAATGAAGGACGCTGCGCTGTCCCCGGAGGCGCTGCTGGAAAAGGTGAAGAACGGACCCCGGTCCATGCAGGATCTGCACTGGGACAGCCAGTATGCCGCCTTTGACGATGACGATCAAACGATGCTGGCCACGATGACCGTCGTGCCCTGGACGGCGAACTTCGACGGCCATGCGGTGGGGATGGGCGGCATCGGCGGGGTGGCGTCGCTGCCCCAGTACCGCCGTGGCGGCGCGATACGGGCCTGCTTCGGCGCGGCGTTGCGGGACATGTACGACGGCGGCACGTTTCTGTCGTACCTCTACCCGTTCTCCACGGCCTTTTATGCGAAATTCGGCTACGGGCTGGGGTGCGACTGGGTGAAATGGCGGTTGAGGCTGTCGGGCCAGCCCGCGCCGGAGGTTTCCGGCCATTGGAGGCTGTCGGAGCCGGATCGCCCGCTGACCGGGGACGTCCGTGCGGTTGACAGGATAAGAGAATCCCGTTACAACTGCATGGTAATCAATGGGGATACCGAATACCTCTACTTGCGGGAAGACCCCTTTGTGACGAAGAAGTACAGCTATGTGTACTATGGCAGCGACGGCCAGCCCCGGGCCCACATGACCGTCGTGCCGGAAAGGGGCGAGCTGGACTGCCCGCGGTTCGCGTTCAACGACCGGGAAGGCTTCCTGGGGTTGCTTGCGCTGCTGACGCGGCTGTCCGCCGATCACAGCCATGTCACGCTCCGTCTGCCCGCCGACGTGGACCTGCGGGGCGTCGTCCCCGAGTGGAGCTTTGGCAACGTGCAAAGGACGGTCGAACAGCGGGGCATGGTGCGCGCCGTGAACGTGGAAGGGCTGCTCCGGCTGGCAAGGACGCGGGGGGAAGGACGGCTGCGCGTGGCCGTGGACGACCCGCAGATCCCGGAAAACACCGGTTGCTTCGAAGTGGCCTTCGCGCCGGGGCAGGGGAACCGGGTGCGGCGCGTGGACGACGCCCCGGACATCGCCCTGACCATACGGGATTTCAGCCGCTTGATCGTCGGCTGTTGCGATCCCGACCCCATGTGGCTGCCGGACGTGCGGCTGAACGTGCCCATCGAAGCCGTCGCGAAGGTGTTCTTCCGCAAGCCGACGTTTATCAGCACATACTTCTGACGCGAAACGGCGCAGGCGGCTCCATGACGACCGCGGTCGGTTATTGCAAAAAAGACCACAGTCGTTAATCTGAGCAGGCGATGCTGTCGGAACCGATGGGTCAGACTGTGCTGTTACTGTGAATTCTATATATTGCTGAAAGAATTAACACATTGCGCATTTCCATGATTTGTGATATAATGAGTATATGATGTAACGTGCAAGATTGCTAAGTTCATGGCATGGAGTGCGGATCATGAATATCAGGCTTACTTTTTCGATAATATTCGTCGCGCTTTCCGTGGCGCTCGCGGTCTGCGGGCTGATCGCTTTCCGATCAAGGAAGGCCATCGGCGTGCCGTTGGGCCGCATGCTGTTTTGCCTGATCCCGCCGGTGATCGGCAATATGATGATCATCGCCGCGACCACGAAGCTCCCCGCCACCATCGGCTGCTACATGTATTACATCGGCATCGACTTTACCGCGTTCGGCGTGCTGCGCTATACGCTGGCCTATTGCAACATCCCCTGGAAGAACAACCGGGCTCGGGTGCTGGTGCTGAGCTTGCTGGGCCTGGACGTTTTGCAGCTTCTTGCCAACATATTCTTCGGCCATGCCTTCGGGCTGGAGCGCATAGAGCTTTACGGGAAACCCTACTACCGCATGGTGCCCTATTTGCCCCAGAACCTGCACCGGCTTCTGGTATACAGTCTGCTGGCAGCGGTCCTTCTGATCCTCCTGCTGAAGATGATCCATTCCTCCCGCATCCATTCCCGACGGTACGGCGTCATATTCTTCACGATGCTGTTCGTCATCATCTGGTGCACATTCTACGTCGTCTCCCGCACGCCGCTGGACCGTTCGATGACCGGCTACGCGGTGTTCGGCCTGCTGGCGTTCTACTTCTCCCTGTATTACAGGCCAGTCCGGCTGCTGAACCGGATCATGATGGACATCTCCGCCGAGCTGCCCGACGCGCTGTTCTTCTTTGACGACGCGGGCAACTGCATCTGGCTGAACCGGGAGGGCCGGAAGCTGCTGGACGTCAGCGGGCAGGACATGGACGAGGTTACCCGGAAGCTCGAGCCCTTCTACGCCGGCGGCCGGGACGCGGACGAATGGACCTCCCGGCTGGAGCTGGACACGGCGGACGGCAAGCGGTATTACGCGCTGGAGAAGCGCACCATCCGCGACGGGCGCGGTTACGTGGACGGCGCCTTCCTGAGCGTCCGCGACGACACCCAGGCCCGGCTGGACCTGATGCGGGAGAGCTACCGGGCCCGCCACGACGAGCTGACGGGGCTGTATACCCGCCCCTACCTGTACAGGCGCATGAAGGACCGGCTGTCCGAAAATACCGGCAAGGTATACTGCCTCGTGTTCGCCAATGTGAACAACTTCAAGCTCATCAACGACGTCTTTGGCGTCGACTTCGGCAACAGCGTGTTGCGGCAGATCGCCGACCTGCTGCGAGGCATGATGCCGGAGGACGGCATCTACGGACGCCTCGCCGGGGATACCTTCGGCTTCATGGTGCCCTCCGAGAACTTCGACGAGGAAGAAATCGATCGGCTTCTGGCTGGCTTTACCGTCAACACCGGCGATATCGATTACCACGTGCTGATCCACCTGGGCGTTTACGAGGTCAGCGACGCCTCGCTGGAGGTCTCGGTGATGTTCGACCGGGCCCGGATCGCGGCGTCCAGCCTGCGCAACGACTATCACACCCACATTGCCTGGTACGACGACGCCATGCGCGTGAACCTGCTCTGGGAGCAGCGCATCACCGGCGACCTGAAAATCGCCCTGGAGGAAGGGCAGATCATACCCTACCTCCAGCCCCTGGTGGACACGTCGGGGAGGGTGGTCGGCGCGGAGGCGCTGGTCCGCTGGAACCACCCGGAATACGGCTTCCTGCCCCCGGCCAGGTTCATTCCGGTCTTCGAGCAAAACGGCATGATCGCCGAGGGGGACCGCTATATGTGGCGGCGCGCCTGCGAGCAGCTGTGCCAGTGGCGGGACAACGAACTGTTCATCTCCGTCAACATCTCCCCGAAGGACTTCTACTTCATGGACGTGGCCGCGGAGCTCAAGGGCCTGGTGGCGGAGCACGGCATCGACCCGACGCGGCTGCGGCTGGAGATCACCGAGAGCGTGATGATCTCCGACATCGACAACAAGGTGCGCCTGCTGTCCAGCCTGCGCGAGGCGGGGTTCATCGTGGAGATGGACGACTTCGGCAGCGGCTATTCCTCGCTGAACATGCTCAAGAACATGCCCATCGACGTGATCAAGATCGACATGGTGTTCCTGCGGGATTCCGGGCAGGATGAAAAGTCCAGGATGATACTGCGCAACATCATCAACATGTCCACCGACCTGAACATCGTGCCGCTGACCGAGGGCGTGGAGACGGAGCGTCAGTTCGACGACCTATCCCGAATGGGCTGCAAGCTGTTCCAGGGCTATTTCTTCGCCAGGCCGATGACCATGGAGGATTTCAACGCACATTACGTCAGCGCGGCGTGAGGCTGGCGCGGCGAAAATAAATGGAAATGCCGCATGATACGGCGGCGGCGCCTTTCGCGCCGGTCATCTGACGCAAAATCCGCTCGTCAGACTTCCACCCGTATCGCGCGGTATTTCCTTTGTTGAATATGCTGTCCTGTCGCAGATGGAAGGACGGGGCCGCCTATACTGTAATACTGTCTATTCTCAAATAAGAGATAGAAAAGATCCTGTGCGATGCAAGCCTGCGGCACGACTCCGCTCAGGATGACAGACTTCATAGTGTCATCCTGAGCGAAGCGAAGGATCTTCACATTTTTATTGAGAAAAGTATAATTCCCTTTTTTGGTTTTTCACGTTTTTCCGGGAATGCCCCTATCAGTCAGCCTTCGGCTTCCGGGGGCTGCTTCAAAACGGGCATCCCACGATGTGGGTACACACACCGTGAATGGGGGAGGTCCATTAGAGTATATCCTGCGCGCCAGGGAAGGTGGCGGCTCCGGCCGCTACTCCGGCAGGTATTGCTTGAGGTATTCCGCGACAGACCGGCTCATCTCCCTGGCGAAGTCGGAGTTGTATTTTCGCTGGCAGAAGGCGGCCATCCAATCGGCGTATTGGCTGTCGGCTGCCTTTACCGAAAGCATCTGCTGAAGCTGGGCGGCGTCCATGCGATGATACCGGTTCTCATGGACGATATAGCGCATGTCGACCCGCCGGGGCTTTGGCCGCTCCCGTTGCTGGCGGGTGGGATAACCGAATACCAGAAGCGCGGCGGGGAAGACGTACTCTGGCAGCCCGAGGATATCCCGCTGCGTCTCGATATTTTCCATGATGTCGCCGATATAGCAGGAGCCGATGCCGAAGGATTCCGCGGCGACGACCGCGTTCTGGGCCGCGATGAGCGCGTCGTCAACGGCCAGCAGGAGGTCCCCGGGGCCGGGCCTGCGCGGCGCGCAACCGGCGCTGGCGAAGGCGTCGTACCACTTCAGGCAGTCGGCGCAGAACACGAGTACCAGCTTTCCTTTGGCGATGAAGGGCTGGTGATCGCAGGACGCCGCCAATCGATCCAGCAGGGCGGGGTCGGTGATGCGCAGTATGGTGTACAGCTGTTGATTGCCGGCGGTGGGCGCCATCGTTGCCGCGTGCAGGATGGCGTTGATGATGCCCTCGTCGACGGGCCTGTCCTCGAACACTCTGACGGACTTGCGGTCGCAGAGCTGTCGGATGATCTCGTTCATGGCGATGCCTCCTTGTTGGATCTCATGGGTTGCGCGTCCGGGGCGGATCAGCGCGGCCTTGCGCCGCCTTCGGCGCGCTGGCTCTGCTGGTATTCGCTGGGCAGCATGCCGGTTTCCCGCACGAAGGCGCGGCGGAAGGTTCGGATGTTCTCATAGCCGCAGCTGTAGCATATGGACGTGAGCGTCATGCGGGGATCGCGCATCAGCATCTTCGCCCGGTCGACGCGCAGGGCGTTGACGAAGCGCCGGAAGTTGATGTGGAACCGCTGGGAGAACAGGTGGGAGAGGTGGGAATAGCTGATGCCGAGCCCGCGGGCCGCGTTGTCGAGGGTGATGTCCTCGCAGGCGTGGTCGTAGATGTACTTGAACACCCGGTAGGCCAACCCCTGTTCGCTGTAGCTGCCGATGGGCCGGAAGTCCATTTCGCTGAACAGGTTGGCGATCATCAGGTGCAGGTAGGCGAGGCGGGAAGCCTCGCCGCCGGTGTCGTTCGCCAGCCTGTCGATGGCCAGACGCGCCTCGGCGTTCACGCGCCCGCTTCGCAGCACGGGCGATTTGGGCAGCGTATTAAGGAATGTATTGGTGAACTGGGGTATGGTTTCCGCCAGGAAAAAGGCGGCGAGGCCCCTGGAATCCGGGCTCAGGCGGTCAAAGCTGTGGGGGATCAGCGGAAAGACGAGGGCAACGTCCCCGGGGCACAGCTCGTAGGCCTGCCCGTCGATCTGCATCGTCACCTCTCCCTGCAATACGCAGGCCAGCTCCACGATCTCATGCACGTGCAGCGGAAAGGGATAGGCGGTCATCCCCCCGATAAATAGGTTCTCGTTCCTCGTCTCGTAAAAGACACTCAACGCCCGTCCCCCCTGTATGACAATTTTTGTCCCTCATGACCATTATATATCAAATCTTGTCATTTGAAAACTCAATATTTTCTTAGGCTATTTTTGTCCCTTTTTTACAATGGATTTGACTTGTTTGTTAAGTGTCATGCTGATATTATATTAATGAATGGTTATCTGTCGATACCGATCCTGACAACTGCGTTGCCGACAAGGACGATAATTTTGTCCCCGAACACCGGTTGGGAGGTGCCCGCATGCGAATCGATCCAAAGAAGGCCCGTTCCTACAGGGAATTCCTATACATCCTGCCCTTTATACTGCTCGTGCTTGTATTCTCCTATTTTCCACTCTATGGGTGGATCTACGCATTTCATGACTACCAGCCGCCGAAGCCGATCACCGCGGAAACCTTCGTGGGGCTGAAGTGGTTCCACTATATCGTGTCGAACCCGGTGCGCACGGCGGACGTGCTGCGCGTGCTGCGTAACACCTTCGCCATGAGCGGCATTTCGCTGCTCTTCTCCTGGTTCCCGATGATCTTCGCGGTGTTTCTCAACGAGATCAAGTGCCGCCCGTACCAGAAGTTCGTCCAGACCGTGACCACGCTGCCCAACTTCATCAGCTGGGTGCTGGTGTTCTCCATCGCGTTCAACGTGTTCGGCTCCAACGGCGCGGTGAACGCAGTGTTGATGGACTTGAAGCTGATCGAAAAGCCCATATCGTTCCTGAAATCCAAGGACCACCTCTGGTTCAAGATGTGGCTGTGGCTGACGTGGAAAAACGCCGGCTGGGCGGCGATCATGTATCTGGCGGCCATCACCGGCATCGACGAGCAGATGCTGGAGGCGGCCCGGGTGGACGGCGCGACGCGGATGCAGATCATTCGCCACATCATCATTCCCAGCATACTGCCCACCTACTTCGTCATCGTGATGCTGAACATCGCCAGCTTCCTGAACAACGGCATGGAGCAGTACTACGTGTTCCAGAACGACTTCAACCGAAAATTCATAGAGGTGCTGGACCTGTACGTGTACAACTACGCCCGCAGCAGCATCAAGAATTACCCGCTGTCCACGGCCATCAGCATGCTCAAGAGCATCGTCAGCGTGGCCCTGCTCGCCGGAGCCAACGCGTTCTCCAAGCTGGTTCGCGGCGAGGGCTTCATCTAGAGTGTGTTTCTAAATGCCAGGAGATGCAGTTTCGAGCGTATTTGGCTGCATTTCAAGGCGATTTTCCGCAGGTTTAGTGGGGCTAAGTCAAGGGAAATCAACGTAGAAATGCAGACAAATACGCCGAAAATGCGCTTCAGGCATTTTAGGAACACACTCTAAGGCCGATCCGGAAGGCCGATCGGGCGAAACAGGCCGGTTGTTGTCAAAGACTGACGGGAGGGATGAACCATGAGCAAGCGCAACCCCAACGGCGTGCAGCTGGACAGGAGCTTCACGGACCGGCTGATCAGCGTGATCACCTACGTGGTCTACGCGATCTTCGCCTTCGTGTGCATCTATCCGTTCTACTATATTTTCATCAACTCCATCAGCGCCAACAACCTGTCTGAGCGCGGGAAGGTGATCCTCTACCCGATGGAGATCCACTTTCAGAACTATATCAACGTGACCAAGATCCCCGGCCTGCTGGACGCATCGAAGATCTCCGTGCTCAGGACCGTGATTGGCACGGCGCTGACGGTGATCGTGGCCGGCTTCCTGGGCTACATGTTCACCCGCGAGACGCTGTGGAAGCGCAAGTTCTGGTATCGCTTCGTGGTGGTGACGATGTACTTCAACGCCGGCATCATCCCCTGGTACCTGACCATGGACAAGCTGGGCATGACCAACAATTTCTGGGGCTACATCTTTCCCACGATCGTACAGCCGTTCTACATTATACTGTGCAAGACCTTCTGCGAGTCGGTGCCCCGGGAACTGCAGGACGCGGGGGAGATCGACGGCGCGGGCACGCTGCGTATATTCTTCAGCATCATGCTGCCGGTCATCAAGCCGATCCTCGCCACCATCGCCATATTTGCGGCGGTCTCCCAGTGGAACGCCTTCCAGGACACGCTGCTGCTGATGACCAACACCGACAAGCTGAACACGCTGCAATACGTGCTGTTCCAGTACATCAACCAGGCGAACAGCCTGAAGGCGCTGATCAGCAGCACCACCTCTTCCAGCAATCTGGCCGCCACGCTGGCCCGGGCCGCCACCGCCACCTCCGTGCGCATGACGGTCACCGTGGTGGTGGTGCTGCCGGTGATGCTGGTCTACCCGTTTTTCCAGCGCTTCTTCACAAAGGGCATCATGATCGGCGCGGTGAAAGGCTGACCGAAATATGCGAAGCATATTTCGGTCAGAGTTGAGAGATTAGAGTTGAGAGTTGAGAGCTGAGATGCCTTATTGTCAGAGAAATCCGAAGGATTTCCACCTTCTCTAAACGCTCCACTCTAAACTCTGAATAAAGGGGATACAAAGGCTTTGCCTTTTATCAGATAACATAAGGAGGGGTATTATGAAACGGTTTATGTCTGTCCTGCTGGTGCTGGCCATGGTGCTTTCCATGGGCCTGTTCAGCGCGGTAGCCGAGGAAGCGCCGCTGGTCATCGATGTCTACGACGCGGCGGCCAACTACAACGGCACCCAGTCCGGCTGGTTTGCCAAGGTCATCAAGGACCGCTTCAACATTGAACTGAACATCATCGCGCCCCAGGTCGTGGGCAACGAGGTGTTTGCCACCCGCGCCCAGACGGGCAACCTGGGCGACCTGATCGTCGTGGACAAGAAGGACTTCTCCGACCTGCTGGACGCGGGCCTGGTGCGCGACATCAGCGACAAGCTGCCCGAGTGCGAGAACATCATGCAGTTCAAGGAGCAGATCGACGTCTACAACAAGGGCCTGACCGGCGAGGACGGCGTGTACTACGGCATCCCCTCCGAGATGTCCGACACTTCTCCCACGTCCATCACCGACGACGTGATCTATTCCTCCCCGATGATCCGCTGGGATCTCTACAGCGAGGTGGGCAGGCCAAAGCTGGAGACCCTGGACGACCTGCTGGACTGCCTGGCCAAGATCCACGAGATCCATCCCACCAATGAGGACGGCGACCCCGCCTATCCCTTTACGCTGTGGCGCGACTGGGACGGCAACGACAACATGATCGGCATCGCCAACGTCGTGCAGCTGACCACCTGGTACGGCGAGAAGCTGAAGCAGAGCGCCATCCTGAAGCCCGACAACACCTTCACCACCGTCTATGACCGCGACGCCGCCTACTACAAGATCACCAAGTTCCTGAACAAGGCCTACCAGATGGGCCTGGTCGATCCCGAGTCCGGCGAGCAGCCCTGGGACGACGTGGCCAACAAGCTGTCCACCGGCCGCGCCGACCTGATGTGGTACAGCTGGCAGACCGGCTTCTGGAACAGCGTGGATCGCCTGAACGCCGGCACCGGCTTCATCTTCATCCCCGTGGGCGACATGTACTTCTATGCCGACGCGGGCCGCTACTACGGCTCCGACCGCATGTTCGGCATCGGCGCCCAGGTGGAGGGCGAGAAGTACGACCGCCTCATGGAGTTCCTGGACTGGTATGCCAGCGCCGAAGGCGCCACCTTCCAGCACTGCGGCATCGAGGGCCTGAACTACATCGTCGGCGACGACGGCAAGTTCGTGCCCTACAAGGACAATGCCCTGATGGACAACCTGCCCGTGCCCGAGGAGTATGGCGAGGGCGGCTACAACGACGGCAACAACCAGATCAACCAGTGGATCGTCGCCTCCTACTGCGTCAATCCCATCACCGGCGAGCGCTTCGCCCAGAAGTTCTGGCAGTCCTACAAGGACATGACCATGACCGACATGAAGCGGGAGTGGCAGGAGACCTTTGACGCCGAGGATTCCGTGGACTACATGAAGAAGAACGACCAGCTGCTGGCCAGCCCCAGCGTGGACTTCACCCCCAGGCCCGACGACAACGACATCGCCGCCCTGCGCGTGGACGTGAACACCCAGCTGTGCTCCTACACCTGGAACCTGATCTTCTGCGAGACCGACGACGAATTCGAGGCCCTGTGGGACGAGATGACCGAGCAGCTGAACGGCTTCGGCTATGAGCAGCTTTACGCCTTCGACTGCGAGACCTATCAGCCCGAGGTGGACGCCAAGATCGCGGTTGCGGAATAAGCATCCTATACACCACCTGTAGGGGCGGCGTTTCGCCGCCCGCCCGGAAACGACCTTCGTGATGGGCGGGCGCCGCGACGGCGCCCCTACGGCGGTTTTACTGCAAATAATGTAGCGGCGGCGCCTGCGCCGCCATGGCCTTCCACACATGCATGGAGACCGATGGCGGCGCAGGCG
>JAZSAA010000541.1:0-2575 GCA_045601625.1 Clostridia bacterium
GCGATGCCGGGCACGTTTTCATTCATGTACTTCGCCATGCCGGCGGCCTTCAGCGGGATGATACCCGCCATGATGTGGGCCTTGATGCCGGCCTTGTCCACCTCGTCCATGAACCGCTTCAGAGCGTCCAGGTCGAAGATGCCCTGGGTCTGGATGTACCTCGCGCCGGCATCCACCTTCTGGCGCAGCTTGTTGATCTGCAAAATTTGGGGCTCGTACACCGGGGTCACCGCCGCGCCCTTGTAGAAGGTGGGGGTGGAGGCCAGGTCGTTGCCGCCGCAGTCCTTGCCGGTGGCTTCCATCGTGGAAAGCATGCGCAGTATGCCCACGGAATCCAGGTCGTACACGGGCTTGGAGGCCTTGCAGTCGCCCACCATGGTGTGGTCGCCGGTCAGGGCCAGCATGGTGTCGATGCCGAAGGAGGCCGCCGCCAGCATGTCGCCCATGATGGCCATGCGGCTGCGGTCGCGGCCCGTCATCTGGATGATGGGCTCCAGGCCCGCCAGCTTCAGCTTCACGCACAGGCCGATGGAGCTCGCCTTCAAACAGGCGCTCTGCATGTCGGTGACGTTGATGGCGTGCACCTTGCCCTTGAGCAGCCCCGCCGCCGCCACCTGTTCGCTGAAGTCACAGCCCTTGGGGGGCGCCATTTCGGCGGTCACGCCGAATTTTCCGTTTTCCAGTGCCTGCTGCAGTACGCTCATTTCTTGTCCCCCCTGATGTTGATGGTCCTGGGATAGGAAACCTTCTCATAGCCCTTGTCGTCGCGGGTGATGCCGATCTTGTACTCCTGGCCCAGCTCAACCAGCTTGTTGTAGATCTCGATCCAGGCGCAGGGGTTCTCGGGGTTCACCTCGCACTTGCCGTTGCGCGAGCCGCCGCAGGGGCCGTTGACCAGGCTCTTGGCGCAGCGGGAGATGGGACAGATGCCGCCGGTCTTGCCCAGCACGCAGTCGCCGCACAGGTGGCAGGCTTCCTCGAACAGGCCCAGCTTCACCGATTCGCCCAGGAACATGGTGTTGTTGGAGGGGTACACGGGACACTTGCAGTACTGGGCGATGACCTGCACGCCGTCGCCGCAGGACATGGCCACCACCGCGTCGGGGTTGGCGGCGATCACGGGCTTGAGGATGGTGCGGGTCTTCAGGTGCATGCAGCAGTATTCGCTCATGGCCGTGGCCACGACCTTCATGCCGTGCTGCTCCAGCACCTTCGACAGGTCGGCGATTTCCTTTTCGCCGCCGGTGGCGCAGGCCGTGGCGCAGCTGCCGCAGCCGACCAGAGCCACTGTCTTCGCGCCGTCCAGCATGCCCAGCAGCTCTTCAAGGGGCTTTTTCTGAGTGGTGATCATCGCGTTTTCTCCTTCGTTTGGATATCTCGCGGCGCGGTTACACAACCGCTGCCGCCATTGACTGTATTATATAACGGCATTTCTGATAAATCAATATCGCTAAAGAGATATGTGGAAAAGATCAATTTGGAATTTACAAATACAGAAAAAGCGCAGCGGCGGCCAGGAGGCCGCGCTTGCGCTCGTGTCACCGGTCCTTCTCCGACCCGATGAATATGGTGCCGCCCTGGCCGATCAGGCCGGACAGGTTGTCGCGGATGGCCCGGGGGAAAAGGTTCTTGCGGTGGGCGTCCTTCAGGTCGATCCACTCGCAGCCGGTCTGGAAGCGGTCCTTCTCGGTGGGCGCCTTGCGCTCGGTGCCGTCCAGGCGGCACAGGAAGATGAAGTAGATCTTGTGGCTGTTGCCGTCCCTGCGGCCCTCGCAGATGCGCTCGTAGATGCCGGCCAGGCGCAGCGGCACCACGCTATAGCCGGTCTCCTCCAGCAATTCCCGGCGCACGGTCTCGCCCAGCATCTCGCCGGTGTGCTGCCCGCCCCCGGGCAGGGCATAGTACTCCCCGAAGCGGGAAATACACCGGTTGACCAGCAGCTTCCCGTTGTGAATGACCAGCCCCTTGGCCGAATTGCGCGCAGACAATGGCGCTCCCTCCCCGGATGAAAGCTATACAACCATTATACATTTTTTGGCAACGTTTTTCAATATGTTTTTTTCGGGCATAATCAACGGGAACCGATATGAAAGGGGTTGGAGTAATGGAGAGCGTTTACGGTTACGCGCGGGTTTCGACCCAGGAACAGAACGAGGACAGGCAGGTGATCGCCCTGCGGGAGAAACGGGTCGCCCCCGGGCGCATCTACATCGACCGTCAATCCGGCAAAGATTTTGACCGGCCGCAATACCGGCGGATGCTGCGCCGCCTGCGTCGGGGCGATTTGCTGTATGTGCTCAGCATCGACCGGCTGGGCCGCAATTACGAGGAAATACAGCGCCAGTGGCGGCTGCTGACCCAGGAGATGGGGGTGAATATCTGCGTGATCGACATGCCGCTGCTGGATACCCGCGTCGGCAAGGACCTGATGGGCACCTTCATTGCCGACCTGGTGCTGCAAATCCTCAGCTTCGTGGCCCAGAGAGAGCGGGAAAGCATCCGCCGGCGACAGGCCGAGGCCATCGCCGCCGCCCGGGCCCGGGGCGTTCACCTAGGGCGGCCGTCCAAGGGGGTG
>JAZSAA010000542.1:0-12359 GCA_045601625.1 Clostridia bacterium
CTGGGCTGCCTGTCCCTGGGCTACCCCATGGTCGTCATCGGCCAGAAGATGGTCAGCGGCATCGACTCGTTCCTGCTGATCGCCGTGCCGCTGTTCATACTGGCGGGCAACCTGATGAACGCCAGCAAGCTGACCAAGAAGATGTTCGACACGGCCAAGGAGCTGGTGGGCTGGATCCCCGGTGGCCTGGCCCACGCCAACGTGGTGGCCAGCATCATCTTCGCCGGCATGTCCGGCTCCGCCGTGGCGGACGCCGGCGGCCTGGGCGCCATCGAGATGGAGGCCATGACCACCAACGGCTACGACAAGGAGTTTTCCGGCGCGGTGACCGCCGCGAGCTCGGTCATCGGGCCCATCTTCCCGCCGTCCATACCGCTGATCATCTACGGCAGCGTCGCTAGCGTACAGGTGGAGCGCCTGTTCATGGGCGGCGTGGTCCCCGGCCTGCTGATGGGCGTGCTGCTGATGGTGCTGATACTGATCTTCGCCATCGTGCGCAAATACGAGCGGCACAGCTTCAACCTGGTGCGCTTCATCAAGCAGTTCCTCTATTCGATCCCCGCGCTGGGCAGCCCGCTGATCATACTCTCGGGCTTCACCCTCGGCTGGTTCACCCCCACCGAGGCTTCCAGCATCGCGGTGGTCTATTCGCTGCTGGTGGCGCTGTTCGTCTACCGCTCGCTGGGCTGGAAGGACTTTTTGAAGTGCCTGAAGGATTCGGCGATCTCCTCGGCCAACACGCTGTTCATCATCGGCACGGCCACGCTGTTCACCTACGTAATGGCGATGGAGGGCATCTCCCGCCAGATGGCCGACTTCATACTGGGCGTGAGCAGCAACCCCAACGTGATCCTGCTGGTCATCAACGTGCTGCTGCTGCTGCTGGGCATGGTGATGGAGCCCGGCGCGATCCTGACGCTGATGCTGCCGGTGCTGCTGCCCATCGCCAACGGCCTGGGGCTGAACCTGGTGCACTTCGGCGTGATGGTGGTGCTGAACCTGATGATCGGCCAGGTGACGCCGCCCTTCGGCGTGTGCCTGTTCGTCATCTCGGACGTGAACAAGGTCAGGCTGGAGAGTTTGTACAAGTCCATACTCCCCTTCCTGATCCCGCTGATCGCCACCCTGGCCCTGGTGTCCTACCTGCCGAGCATCGGCACCTGGCTGCCGAACCTGCTGCTGGGATGACATTTTGCCACAATCGCCGCCTGTGTGACACGCAGGCGGCTTTTTAGTTATCATATTTCGACTTTTGTCCCCATCGGGGCCGGCTTGTGTTATAATCAACCGTGGAATATTTTCAATAAGGGGTGAAGTGCATGGCATTGCTGCGCGTCGGGGGCTTGAACCCCGGAAAGCGACGGGATGAGCTGCTTTCCAACTACGATGGCGAAGAGCCCTACATGCCGGGCGGCTATGACACGCCCTATAACGGCGAGGAGCCATATATGCCGGGCGGGTACGCTTCGAGGGATCACGACGACGACGGGTCGTATGACGACGACTACGACGACCGCTACGACGACGATTACGGGGACGACGACTACGACGACGATCGCTACGGCGACGGCCGCAGCCGCTATGACGACGACTACGGCTACGACGACGACGGCTACGATGACGATTACGACGACCGGCCGCCCTATTACGACGCGCCTCAGTACGACCCGCAGCGGGACAATCCCCCCGGCGGGCTGATGCGCTTCCTGGACGAAAACGACTGGCCGACCTGGCTGCTGCTGGTGCTGCTGCCCCCGGTGGGCATCTGGTTGCTGTGGCGCAGGCGGCGCTACTCCACCGGCGTCAACATCGCGCTGAGCGTGCTGTCGGCGGCCTGGTTCGTCGCGGTCATCTACGTGCTGGTGGCGCGGCCCTTCAAGCCCGCCAACGACACCACCATCACGCCCCAGGCGGTGGGGATCGTGACCACCGCGCCCACCGTCGAGCCCGAGATTGAGGAGGAGCCCGCCGAGGAGGCCACCGTGGCCGAGGTGGTGGACGCCGAGGAGGTGGACGACCTCAACGCCGTCTACACCGTGGAGGGCGGGCCCTACTACCACCAGAGCGAGGATTGCACCGCCATCGGCGAGGGCGTGGAGGCCAACCGGGTGTCCCGCAACAGCGCCATCGAAGGCGGCCTGATGGCCTGCCCCTACTGCATGGGTGGCCAGTACAGCGACGGCGCGTTCGACCTGGTGTTCGTCAACGCCGATACCGAGGACCGCAGCAATATCAAGGTGTATTGCTCGCCCTACAACACCTTCTTCCACGTCAAGGCGGATTGCAGCGACATGGGCGGCAGCGCCCACGAGGTCAGCCTGAAGGACGCCCTGCTGATGGCCAGGACCGCCTGCCAGACCTGCTGCCCCAGAGCCGGGGTCGAGGTGTACTGCACCGTGGACGGCACCTATTACCACATCAACGACGAATGCTCCGGCATGCGCAACGCCAGCAAGGTCACCTATGCCGAGGCCCGGGTGACGGGCAAGAAGCGCTGCCCGACGTGCATCGGCGGCGAGGACGAGACCGAGGCCCTGGCCGAGACCGAGGGCGCAGACGGGGCCGAGGCGCAGCCCTCCGGCTACTACGTGTACGCCACACCCAAGGGCACCTACTACCACGTCAACTCCACGTGCTCGGGCATGCAGAACGCCCAGCAGGTGCTGCTGTCCGACATGCTCAAGGAGAACCGCCCGGCCTGCCCCAAGTGCTGCCCCAACGCGGAAGCCACGGTGTTCGCCGAGCAGGGCAACCCCTATTACCACTCCTACGCCACCTGCTCGGGCATGACCCACGCCACCCAGGGCATACTGGTCAACGCCCTTGTGGCGGGGCTGACCCGCTGCCCCGAATGCTGGACCGCGAGCGGCGAAGCCGCGGTGAGCGACGGGCCGTGACGGCCAACGACAAGGAGCCCCCGCTTTTCGCAGACGAAAAACGGGGGCTCCCTGTGTTTATCTGGGTTTTTGCTACCACGTCAGCACCTCGCAGCCATCCTCGGTGATGGCCACCAGGTCCTCCACCCTCACGCCGAATTTGCCGGGCAGGTAGATGCCGGGCTCGATGGAGAAGATCATGCCGGGGCGAGTGACAGTCTCGCTGACGGAGGAGCAGTCCGGGAACTCGTGCTCGTCCAGGCCGATGCCGTGGCCGGTGCGGTGGGTGAAATACGGGCCGTAGCCCGCGTCCTCGATCACCTTGCGGGCGGCGCGGTCGATGTCCTTCATCTTCACGCCGGGGCGGCAGGCGGCGATGCCCGCGCGGTTGGCGGCGGTGACGATCTCGTGCACCCGCTTTTCCTCGTCGGTAACCGCGCCGAAGTGCACGGTACGGGTCATGTCGCTGCAATAGTGCTGCCAGAGCAGGCCCACGTCCATGATGACGGTGGCGCCCGGTTTCAGCGCCGTGCCGTCGCTGTCGTGGTGGGGCTCCGCGCCGTTGGGGCCGAAGCAGATCAGCGGCGTGAAGCTGGGGCCCGGGGAGCCCAGCTCCTGGGCGATCTGGATGTACAGCGCCTGTATTTCCTTCTCGGTGACGCCCTCTTTAAGCGCCTGGGCGATGCGGTTGCAGACCTCCACGTTCATCCTCGAGCTGGTGCGCATCAGCTCCAGCTCCGCCGCGTCCTTGGTCAGCCGGGCGTCGTCCAGGGGCTGGCTGCCCAGGGCCGGCACGACGTCGGGCCGGTGCTGCATCAGGCGGATGGTAAAGTGGCTGGGCCAGGTCTTGTCGATGCCGATCTTCCCCGGCAGCACGTGAGGCGCCAGCACGGCCACGCAGTCGTCGGTATCCTCATATTCGATCATCGGCACGTCCGTCAGGCCCTGCAGGGCGAACATCCGATTGGCGAACAGCGTCATCTCGCCGCTGTCCTTTACCAGCAGCGCCAGCATGCGCTCGAAGGGCTCGCACCACACGCCGGTGAGATAGTACACGTTTGCGGTGCTGGAGACGATGATCTGGCGCAGCCCGCAGGCGCGCATGTTTTCAATGACCTTTTCGATGCGTTTGGTAATCATGATTCTGTTGTCTCCGTTTTTTTATTCTTCTTCGGGCTGGAAGCGCTCCAGCGCCACGCCGCCCTCGCTGAGCATCTGGCGGGCAAAGTCGTCGGGATAGCCCTCCCGGTACACCACCCGCTTGATGCCGGCGTTAACGATCATCTTCGCGCACAGCACGCAGGGCTGGTGGGTGCAGTACAGCGTCGCGCCGTCGATGCTGCTGCCCAGGCGGACCGCGTGGATGATGGCGTTCTGCTCGGCGTGCACGGCATAGCACAGCTCGGCACGGGTACCCGAGGCGATGCCCAGCTTCTGCCGCAGGCACTCGCCCCGCTCCACGCAGGTCTTGATGCCTGCCGGCGCGCCGTTGTAGCCCGTGGTCACGATGCGTTTGTTTTTGACGATCACCGCGCCGATCTTGCGGTCCGGCTTGTAGCAGCTGGCCCAGCCGGATATGGTGTCGGCCAGCTCCATGAATCGGGCGTCCCACTTGTCCATGGTCGCACCTCCTTGTCGTGTGTGTCCTGTATGCGGGGATGGCGGCAGGTTGCCGCCGCTGCTGGGGTCGCGTGGCGGCAGGTTGCCGCTGCGTCGGGCGTCAGCCCTTTACGGCACCGGCGGTCAGGCCGCTGATGAACTGCTTGGACATGGCCAGGTACAGCGTGATCACCGGCAGCGCCGACAGCGTCAGCACCGTCAGCAGCTTCGGCCAGTCGGTGGTGTACTGGCCCTGCAGCCGGGTCACTGCCAGCAGCACGGTCTTCTGGCTCTCCTCGGTGATGAAGATCAGCGGAAACCACAGGTCGTTCCAGATGGGCACCAGGTTGTAGATAGCCACCGTCGCCAGGGCGGGCCTTATCAGCGGCAGCACGATGCTGTAGTAGATCACGTGCCTGTCCGCGCCGTCCACAAAGCTCGCCTCGTACAGCTCGCCGGGCAGCTGGCGGATGAACTGGGTCAGTATGAAAACCGCGGTGGGGATGCCCATGGCGATGTACACCGGGAACAGGCTCCAAATCGTGTTCAACAGGTTCAGGCCCTTCATCAGCTGCAAGAGCCGTATCGTAGCGATCTTGATGGGCAGCATCATGCCGATGATGAAGAAGAAGTGGAGGGCCTTCGAGGTCCTCGTGCGCCAGTGGGCCAGCGCGAAGGCCGCCAGGGAGCCCAGCAGCAGGATCATCGCCAGCGAAACCACCACGACGACGAAGGAATTCCTGAAATAGGTGAAAAAATCGCTGCCCTTCATGACGTAGGCGTAGTTATCAAAGGTCCAGCTCTGGGGCAGGCCGAAGGGGTTGGAATAGATCTCCCGCTTGTTCTTGAAGGTGTTGATGATCAGTATCCAGATCGGGGTCACCGCCACCAGGGACCAGAGGATCATGATGATGTGGTAGCCGACGTGCGCCTGGTTCAGGTGGAGCTCGCGCTCATTTTTCTTCTCGTTCACGGGCGTCACTCCTTCCCCTGCGTGGCCTTCAGCGTGGGCAGCACGCCGCACAGCAGCATCAGGAAGATCGTGGTGGCAATGGCCGCGCCCAGGCCCGGCTCGGGAATGCCCACCGGGTGCTGGCCCGCGATACCGTAGCGGTAGAACAGCGTGCCGATCAAGTCGGTGGCGTAGTCCGGCGCGCCATCCAGCGTCTCCATGGCGTATACGACGTCAAAGGCGTTGAAGTTGTTCACGAAGGTCAGTATGGCCACCATGCCCACCACCGGCAGGATCATCGGCACGCGGATGCGCCAGAAGGTCTGCCAGGCGTTGCTGCCCTCGATGTCCGCCGCCTCGATCATCTCGTTCGGTATGCCCTGGAAGGCCGCCACGAACATCATCGTGGGAATGCCCACCCACTGCCACACGGATACCAGCGAAACGCAGGGCAGGGCCGTGTTCCTGTCGCCCAGCCAGGGCCGCACCAGAAAGCCCAAGCCCATGCCCTTCAGCGTCTTGCCCGCCCAGACCGGGTTCAGCATCAGCTTGAACAGGTAGCCGGTCACCAGCACCGCGATGGTGCAGGGGATGAAGATCAGCGTCTGGTAGACGCCGCGGCCCCGCATCGTGCGGTTGGTGAGTATCGCGGCGAAGAGTATGCCCAGGGAATTCTGCAAAATCATGTGAAAGGCGAAGAACACCCAGTTGTTGCCAAAGGCGTTCCAAAAGCGCTTGGATACCACAGCGTCGGTAAAGAGCCTGACGTAGTTGGCCAGGCCCACGAACGTCCGATTGGCGGTCGTGGTGCCGCTATAGAGGGACAGGCGGACGGAATCCAGCATCGGGTAGGCCATGAATATGCCGTACACCAGCAGCGCCGGGATGATGTAGCGCAGCCAGTAAAGCCCGCCCGGCTTGATGCTGTCGCCGCCCCGGAAGGCCGGGTGCCGCAGCTTCTGCATGAACAGGACCTCCTTCTACAGTGGTGCCAGCCGATGACCGGCGATCGCCTCCTGCCCGGGCGGGAGACAATCGCTGGTTATCCGCAGGTATCAGTATTGCCGGGCGGGCACAAGGGCCCGCCCGGCATAAAGCATGCTCTGTATCGGATCAACCCGCCAGGGCCGCCTCCCACAGGGCGTTGATGTTGTCGGCAACCGCCTGGGGCGTGCTCTCGCCGCGGCAGATGGCGTTCAGGTTCTCCACCAGGGGCGTGTACAGGTCCATCATATTGGCCCAGATGAAGCGCACGTCGGTGTTCTTGCCCTCGGACAGGCCGGCCAGCTCGGCGATGGTCTCGTCCTGGAGGGACAGCTCGGTGTTGATGATGGGCAGGAAGCCGCCGGGCAGGTAGTCCGCGGTGATCTGGGCGCCCTCGGGAGAGGCCAGCCACTGCAGGAACGCCTTCACCTCTTCGGGATGCTTGGAGGCGGCGTTGCCGGCGATGCCCATATCGGCGTGCAGGCACAGGCCCGCTGCGTTGCCCTCGGGAGCCGGGAAGGCCATGAAGCCCAGGTCGAGGTCGGGATACTCTTCCTTGTTGCTCAGGGTGCCGCAGTTCCAGGAGCCGTCGATCAGCATGGCGGCCTGGCCCAGACCGAACATCATGTTGGCGTCGGCGTTGCCCACAGACTCAAAGCCGTCGGGCAGGAAGGGCACCAGCTGGGCGAAGTCGCTGTAGATCTTGACCCAGGTCTCGTCGTTCAGCTTCTTCTCGCCGGATTCGTAGGCGATGCGGTCCTCATAGGTGATGTAGTTGGGGATCATGCCCAGCAGCACGCACTCGAGGATATCCCAGTTGTCGGCAATGCCGTTGGCCAGCGGGGTGACGCCGGCGTCCTTGAGCTGCTGGCACAGGGCGATGAACTCCTCCCAGGTCTCAGGCAGCTTCTCGATGCCCTGCTCGGCAAAGATGGCCTTGTTGTAGTAGATCACCTGGGAAACCGCGGCGAAGGGCACGGCAAAGACGTTGCCTTCCGCGTCCGTCCAGGCGCCGCGCACGGAGTCGGTGAAGTTCTCCATGACGCCGGGGATGTCGTTGCAGATCACGTTGAAACCAGCGCTGCACAGCTCGGCGCCGGTGGCGTAGGAACGGCTGTAGAACAGGTCCGGGCCCTCGCCATTGTCTAGCTGCATGCGCAGGGTGGCGTTGTACTCGGTGGGGGTGGTGGGATCGAAGGTGATCTTCACGCCCGTCAGCTCTTCATATTTCGCCAGCAGCGCGTTGACCTGCTCGACGTCATCGGTGCGCCATGAGCCCAGCCTCAGCTCAACGCCCTCCGCCATCGCGGCCATCGGCAGCAAACAGACCAAAACGGCAAGCAGCACAGCCAACAGTTTCTTCATAAGAAATACCTCCCATTGTGATTTGATTACCGCATATATTATAGCACATACGTGGGACTGTGTAAAGGTGTAATTAAATTCTGATTTATCGAGCTGTTGCTCGATAACTCAGAATTTGAGTATTTAGTATTTAGTGGTTAGTATTTAGTGGCGGTACAAATCCTGACGGATTTGTTTGATTAAAGGGAAATGGCAGGGGTTTCAACGTTTCTCGATTCTTTTAATCAAAAGAAATCCGCAAGGATTTCCTCCTCCACTAACCACTAAATGCTAAATACTAAATACTGAATTCTGATTTGTCGCCCCGCGACAAATCAGAATTTACCTCCCCTCCACCCGCAAGCACACCGCGGTCATGTCGTCCCGGCGGCTGCCTTCGCCGGTTCTTTCGGCGGCGGCCAGCGCCAGGCGGGCCAGGCGGGGCATGTCGTCGTCCTCCCGGCGCATCAGCCCCTCCAATGCTTCCTCCCCGGCAGCGTCCATCACGCCGTCGGTGGCCATCAGCAGCACGTCACCGGGCAGCAGCCGCGTCCGGACGCCGCCGGGCTGCACCTTCTCCAGTATGCCCAGGGGCAGGCGGCCGCCCTCCACCCGCCGCAGCGCGCCGCCCCGCAGGATCAGCGTCGGGCAGGCGGCCAGCTTCACCAGCTCCGCCTCGCCGGTATTGAGGTTCAGGATCAACAGGTCCACCGTGGCAAACATGTCTTCACCGCTTCGGTTCAGCAGCAGCGCGTTCACCGTCTCGATGGCCAGGGCGCAGGACGCCCCGGTCCGCAGGAAGCGCCCCAGCAGCCGCACCGCCACGGCGCTCTCCCTTCGGGCAGCCTCCCCGCTGCCCATGCCGTCGCAGATCAGCGCCAGCAGGCGCTCATCGTCAATCATACAGGTCAGGTGGCTGTCGCCGCTGGGCGTTCCGGCCTCCCGCGAGGCGCAGGCGATGCCCGTTCGGACCCGCAGGCGGGGACGGCGCACGAAGCGAAGCTCCCGCCCCAGTGCGCCCGCCGGGGCATAGCGCCGGCCAAAGGTCTCGCTCAGGCGCAGGGAAGCCTGCCGCGCCATCGCCCGGGTCCAGCTGCCCTGCTTCAGCGCGGCGACGATCTCCACCCCCCTGCCGCCCAGCGCCATCACCGATTCCACCTCAATGCCCGCCCGCTCCAGCGCGGCGGCAGCCCGCGCCGCCTGGCGGCTGCGCAGCCGAAGGGGGCCGCCCTGCCTGCGGGACAGCGCCTCGATCAGCTGGCGGGCCTGGTCGAACTGGGCGGAGATCAGCCGGTTCTCCGCGCCGCGCTTCAGAGCGTCCCGCCGGGCGCGGGCGAAGTCCTCCAGCATGTCGCCGATGCGCTCGGGGATCAGCCGGCCCCTCTGGCAGCGGCGCGACAGCTCCGGAGGCGCCTCCCCCTCGAACAACGGGGTCTCGCCGGACAGCGCCACCGCCCGGGCAATCAGGTCGCACAGCAACCGCGCCCCGCCTTCGCCGCCGCCCTGCCAGCAGCTATCGTAGCCGCGACAGCCCTGGCAAAGGCGGTCTCGAAGCCGCTGCACCAATTCATGGGCGTCCGGCAATCCGGTCGGCGCGGCATAGCCCTCCGCCAGCTCGCCAAAGGCCGCGCCCAGCGCCCTGAGCCGTGCCGCAGAGGCGCGCTGCAGGCGCGTCGCCAGCCGCCGGGGATCGCAGGGATCGGGCGCGGGCTCCACCAGCCCGGCCAGCGCCTCCGCCCACGCCCGGGGCATCGGAGCCACCAGCAGCGACGAGGCCCCCGCGCTGAGCAGCCAGGCCGTCGGCGCGTTCAGCAGCAGCCCCGCGGTGAGCATAACGCCGCAGGCGCAGGCCGCCCGGGCCGGCCTCGACAGGCTTCCGCAGAGCTGGGCCGTCGCGCCGCCCGCCGCCGTCAATGCCAGCGCCCGTGGGTCCGCCCCGGCGGTCAGAAGCGCGACGCCCACGCCGACGCCGGCCAGCGCGCCGCCGCCCGTGAGCAACTGGGCCAGCGCCCCGCCTACGCACAGCGCCACCGGGAGGGACAACCGGGCAAGCCCCACCAGTGCAAAGCCTCCTGTTAAAAAGATGCCCGCGCGCTCCTCACCGGTCAGCCAGCGCCTTTTCGGGTGGGTCTGGAGCGCGGCGCAAAAAAAGGGCGTCGCCGCCACGGCGGCCACCGAGGCCGCGACCACCATTGCGGCCTGAGGCCAGAGCGCCTCGCCCAGGCCAGTCAGGCCGGGGATCAGCACCCCCAGCCCCGCCAAGGCCGAGCTGGTGGCTGCGTCCCTTTGATTCGGCGAGCGCGCCTGCCGCCGGGGCATGCGTCCCGACCCCTGGGTCGTTCCCCGTCCGACGGGCAGCCAGGAAAGCCGCCCCAGCGCTTGCCGGAGCGTCGGCATCAGCGCGTCCCGGGCGATGCCGACGCCCAGCACGATGGCCGCCCCCACCGGTATGCGCAGGTTGAAATCCGCCAGGGCGGTGCCCATCGCCCCGGCGACGCAGCCCGCCAGCAGCGCCGAAGCGCTCTTCCCCGCCGCCAGGCCCGCCGCAAGGAACGCCATCCCAAAGGGCGCCAGCGTGGGCGGCAGCTGGGCCCTGCACAGCAGGAACACCCCGCCCGCCAGCGCCAGCCACACCATCGCCCGCCTGACCAGCAGCGCGGCCCCGTCCCAGTCGAATCCCTGAAAGCCTGAAATCGCCCAACCGTCCGTTCTGTGCAACATCCGTCATTCCTCCCCTCGAGCGTGGCATTATTTATGCCGCCGGGGGGACGGGTAGCACCGGATAGCCCGCACAAAAATCGGGCGGAGGCTTTTTACTGGCACGCTTTTACCCGGAACCCCTTGAAAACATCGCGCCGGTTCGATAGAATAGGTAATAGAAGAAATACCCTTTTCCGGGAGGCGCGGTTACCAATGAAGTTCTTCAAGTCGTTGAAGCGGGAAACGCTGGTCAACATCATCGACGGTGTGCTGTCCCTGATCGTTCTGGCGCTGTCCGTGGAGATGTTCAAGGCCTGGAACAACCAGACGGGACAGCTGCTTGAGATATCGACGGTCTTCTTCCTGTCATCGTCGGTCTACCGTTTCATACGCGCCTTTATGATACGGAAGGAATCCAGGGTCGACTTCATCCGGGATATCCTGGGAGGCTGCTTCCTGCTGGCGGGCGTGGTGTTGCTGCTCATACGCGGCGAGACCACTGCAACCATGGCCACCGTGGGGCTCCTGTACTTCATGGCGATCATCACGGACAGGATCGTCTCCGTGATCAAAAACCACTCGCTCGCCAACATCCTATTGAACGTCGCCATCGTAGCGATGCTGCTGATGCTGGGGCCCTCGGTAATCGTCATCGTGCTGGTGCGCATCGTGTACGCCCTGAAGGAAATCATGGCCATCGCCTATTCCCAGATGAAGATGGACATCTTCTGGAAGGTTGTTCGCAAGACCAACACGGCGGAGATCCTGTTCGGCATGCTGCTGCTGATCATCGCGTTTTCGCTGGTGCTGCCGATCCTGGAGGAGGACATCCCGGATTTCTTCAGCGCCCTCTGGTACTGCTTCGCTATCATATCCACCATCGGCTTCGGCGACGTCGCCGCGGTCAGCGTCCTCGGCCGGATCATGTCCGCGTTCCTTGGAATCTGCGGCCTGGTGGTGGTTTCCGTGGTGATGTCCATCGTCGTCAACTTTTACAACGAGACGAAGGACCTGGACGAGTGACTTGTGTATATCCCGGGAGGTGCGCTTGCATTGCTGAACGATTGCTTTGACGTGGTGGTGATCGGCGCGGGACACGCGGGCTGCGAGGCCGCGCTGGCCTGCGCCCGGATGGGCCTTTCCACGCTGCTGACCACGCTGAACCTGGACGCCCTGGCGATGATGCCCTGCAACCCGTCCATCGGCGGCACGGCCAAGGGCCACCTGGTGCGGGAGCTGGACGCCCTGGGCGGCGAGATGGGCCGCGCCATCGACGACGTGTTCATACAGTCGCGGATGCTGAACACCCGCAAGGGCCCGGCGGTGCACTCGCTGCGGGCCCAGGCCGACAAGAAGGCCTACCAGCTGCGCATGCGCCGGGCTGTGGACGACTGCGAAAACCTGACCCTGCGCCAGGCTGAGGTGCGGCGCATCGTCGTGGAAGGCGGGCGGGTGACCGGCATCGAGACCACCACCGGGGGCCGGGTGGCCTGCCGGGCGGTGATCGCCTGCTGCGGCGTGTACCTGAACAGCCGCATCATCATCGGCGAATGCAGCTGGAACGGCGGACCCCAGGGCCTGATGGCGGCCAACGCGCTGACCCAAAACCTGATGGACCTGGGCTTCGACATCCGCCGCTTCAAGACCGGCACCCCGGCGCGGCTGGACGGGCGGACCATCGACTATGCCAAAATGACGCCCCAGGAGGGGGACGACCCCATCGTGCCCTTCAGCTTCATGACCGACCCGGCGACGCTGAAGAACCGGGCGCTGTGCTACCTGACCTACACCACGCCCCGCACCCACGAGATCATACTCAGCAACCTGCACCGCGCCCCGATGTATTCCGGCACGATCCACGGCACCGGCGCGCGCTACTGCCCCTCCATCGAGGACAAGGTGGT
>JAZSAA010000543.1:0-5423 GCA_045601625.1 Clostridia bacterium
AGCTGCATGTAGGGCACCCAGTTGATCTTGGAGGAGATCAGCGCGGTGTTGGGGCCCACGGCGGAGAAGTCGTTGTTGTAGCCGACGTTCGGAACGCCGTTGTCCTCGCAGGCGGTGGGCGCGCCGGCGGAATCGGCGTGCTCGCTCATCAGCACGCAGCCCTGGGAGATCAGCGCGGTGGCGGCTTCCTGCTCCAGGGCCAGGTCGCCCCAGGAGTTGGTGAACTTTACGGTCATGGTGGCGGAGGGGCAGGCGTAGCGGATGCCCAGGAAGGTGGAGGTGTAGCCGCTGATGACCTCGGCATAGGGGAACGCGCCCACGTAGCCGACCAGGGCCTGGTCCTCGGTGATCTTGCCCTCGGCGATCATCTCGTTCAGCTTCAGGCCGGCGGCATAGCCCGCGGCGAAGCGGCCCTGGTAGATGGAGGCGAAGGCGTTGTGGTAATTCTCAAGGCCCGCGCTCTGGGCCTTGATGCCGGTGGCGTGGGAGAACTGGACCTCCGGGAATTCGGAAGCGGCCTGGATGATGTAGTCCTCATGGCCGAAGGAATCGGCGAAGACGTACTTGCAGCCCATGTCCGCCAGGTCGGCGGCGGCGTCGTAGGCTTCCTGGCTCTCGGGGATATTGGTCTTGATGATCAGCTGGCTCTCGTCCAGGCCCAGATTGGCCATGGCTTCCTTCATGCTGTCGATAAAGTTGGCGTCATAGCCCATGTTCTCGTCGTGCAGGCAGATCAGGCCCACCTTCATGTCCTCCTTCGCCACCTCGGCGAAAGCGACGGTGCAGAGCAGCATGGCGACAATCAGGAGTACGGAAGCAACCTTCTTCATAATCGATGTCTCCTTATCTGTAGTGGCTCCCTCGCGGGGGCTATGCTGTAATGATACACGGGCAAAGTTACATTCCCGCGCCGCATTTGTAAATTGTGGGCTGAAACGGCATGAAAGTTCGGAAATTTTGGTGAATCGAGGTAAAAACAACGTCCTCCAGCCATGCTGAAGGGCGTCGTTCCGAACATTAATTGTCGATTTCCCGGAACAGGCAGATATACTCCACCTTGCTGCCGCCATCCCTGACATAGTCGTTCTTCATGTGCAGCCGGATGGGGCCGTTGGACGTGGCGAGGGTGAAGTCGAACTCCACGGGCTTCATTTCCCTCAGCGCCTTTTCGGTCACCGCCTCCAGCCGGACGGCCTCCTCCGCGCTCAGGCTCCTGAACAGCTCGCCGCTGTTCAGCAGCTTTTCAAATTCCTTCGCGGAAAGGCCCAGTCGGTTCTCCAGGCCATGCACGACCACGCGGTACTTCCAGCCGTCGCCCTTGCGGCGCACGAACACCACGTCGTCGGAAAGCGACTGGCTGAGCAGCCGCATCTGGTTGCGCAGCTTCACCACCTCGGTCACGTCGATGGCCACGCTCTGGAAGCACACCTGTCCGTTCAGCTCGGTCACGCAGCTCTGGTTCATCACGTAGATGTAGCCGTCGTTTTTGCGCTTGACGCGGTAGGGCTTGTTGGAGGGCTCCAGGCCCTGGAGGATCTCGTTCGTGCGCTGCATCAGTATCTCCACGTCGTCCCGGTGGACCATGTTGATGAAGCGGTTGTCGAACTTCTCCTTGATCTCCTCGGCGGTGTAGCCCACCAGCCCGAGGAAGCCCTCGCTGATGAAGTAGAACTCAAAGCCCCCGTCCACCGCGCAGCGGTGATAGCCGCCGGGGATGGCCTGGTTGATGTACTGCAGCTCGGTCACGTCCTCGGAGGCGCCGTAGAAGTGGACGCCCTGCTCGTTCTCCTCCATGAAGTACATCTGCAGCGATATCCACAGCAGCGCGCCGTTGGGCCGGTACACGCGCACCACCGCCCGGGCGCCGTTCAACCGGTCCGCCGAGGCGCGCTCCAGCATCCTGAAGAACTTTTCCCTGTCGTCCGGGTAAAGGAAGCGCTCGATGGCCTTGCGCCGTTCCTCCAGCTGGTTGATCTCGATGCCCACCATCTGGTAGAACTGCTGGTTGTAGCGGATGATGTCCACGCTGTCGCCGTTCCAGCGGTAGATGGCCACCGGGCCGAGGATGTTGTTCAGCATCACGTCGCTGACCAGGTTCTCATCCAGGAACTCACGGGTGTGGAACTGGTCGTTGGCCTTGAATTCAAAGCCGTTCAGGTCCACGTTCCTGGGATCGGAAATCAGTTTCTCGAATTCCTCCACCGGCATGGGGCGGTAGAAGTAATAGCCTTGCATGTAGCGGCAGCCCAGGTCGGCCAGGAGGTTGATCTGCTCGATGGTCTCCACGCCCTCCACGATGATGGGTATGGCCATGGTCTTGGCCATATTGACGATGGATTCCAATATGCTGATGCCCTTGCGGGATTCGTTCTTGCTGATGTGCAGGAACTGGGCGTCCAGCTTGATGATGTCCACATTGAGGCTGCGGAGCATATTCAGCGAGGAATAGCCGCTGCCGAAGTCGTCCATCAGCACCAGGAAGCCCAGGCTGCGCAGGCGGCGCACCGTCTCGCGGACGGCGGCGGTATCCTCGACGTAGGCGGATTCGGTGATCTCGATCTTGATCAGCCGCGCAGGCAGCCGGTACTTCTCCAGCAGGCCATTGAAGAAGTCAGGCACGTCGATGGAGAAGATGTCGATCTGGGAGACGTTCACCGATATGGGCACCGGGGTGTTGCCCCCGTCGATCCACGCCCGCAGCCAGGCGCAGACGCTGTCCCAGATGTACTTGTCCAGGTTGGTGACGATGCCGTGCTTTTCCAGGATCGGCACGAACCGGGCGGGCGGGATGATCCTGCCCTCGGCGGTGCGCCAGCGGGCCAGCGACTCCGCCCCGACGACCCTGCCCGTGGACACCCGGCACTGGGGCTGCAGGCAGAAGAATATCTCGCGGTTGTCCAGGCCCCGCTGGAATTCGGAGAGAATCTGGTATTCCTCGGTGTTGCGCTTGTGGATGTCGGGGTCGTACACCTGGACGCGGTTCCTGAAATCGCCCTTGATCTGCTCGGCGGTCAGCGCCGCGCGGTTGTACAGCTCCATGATCTCGTCGTCGGGGCCCTCGATCATGCAGATGCCGAACATCGGCAAAAAGCCCACGGAATCGCCCTGGGCCGCGATCAGGCGCTGCAGCTCGTCATAGAGCAGGCCGATGCGCACGGCGTCGTAGGGGATCAGCAGCTCGAAGTCGTCCTGACCGCGATAGCCCGCCAGGCCGCCGGTCTCCTTTTCCAGCCGGCCCAGTATCTCGCCGATCTGCGCCAGCAGGAAATGCCCGGTCTGCTGGCCGTGCCAATCGCAAAACAGCTTGTAGTTTTCGATGTCCAGCGCCATCACGCACCACTTGCCCGTCAGCGCGGGCAGCCGCTGCTGGGCGAGGACGGAGAATTCCCGGTCCAGCAGCAGGCCCGTCAGATCGTCCCTGCGGGCGACGGCCCCCGGCGCGACGGCGACGCCCTGCTCGCGCTGCTTCTGGACATCAATGTCGTACATATAGCTGTAGATCACACCCTCGGGCAGGCCGTTCTTCACCCCCGAGACCAGCACCTGCCGCACCCACAGCCACTTGCTCTCCACCGTGCGGTAGCGCAGTTCCCCGCTGATCACGCCGGGAACCTCCGAGTTCTCCAGGCGCTGGAGCACCGTGTCCGGGTCCATCATCGCGCAATAGAGCTCCCGGTCCCGGGGATGCACCATGTGGTCGGCGCAGTAGCGGTAAAGCCGGCTCCAGTCGCCGTGCAGCACGGGCACGTAATACTTGTTTTCCACGTGCCACAGGTTGCGGCAGCGGTCGTTGATCAGGTCGATCTCCACCAGCTCGTCATAGGGCGAGGCGTTCAGCCGGTCCAGAACCGTCTGATATTCCGCTTCGTTACCCCCCAGGTTCAGCCAGTCGATTCTCATGCCCCGATCCCCCGTTCCCGCGGAAATGTTACAAATTTATACCATAATGGTAGCATAGCAACGATTACAACGCAAGTCCCACGAAAAATGTTATTTACAGTGTTTCATGTAACCATTGCTTTTTCCACAGCGTTCCCCTATAATGAAGAAAACGGCATTGGAGGCGGCATCATGCAATACAGAACCAATCCGAAAAACGGCGACCGGCTGTCGGCGCTGGGCTTCGGCTGCATGCGCTTCACCAAGCGCGGCGGCGGCATCGACCAGGCCAAGGCCGACCGGGAGATGGCCCTGGCCCTGGAGAAGGGCGTCAACTACTTCGACACCGCCTACATCTACCCCGGCAGCGAGGTCTGCCTGGGGCAGTTTATAAAGGCCCACGACTGCCGCGACCGGGTGCGGGTGGCCACGAAGCTGCCCCAATACCGGATCAACAAGGCCGAGGACCTGGACCGCTACTTCGACGAGGAGCTTTCCCGCCTACAGACCGACTACGTGGACTACTACCTGATGCACATGCTCAACGACGCCAAAAGCTGGCAGCGGCTCTGCGGCCTGGGCGTGCAGGAATGGGTGGCAAAGAAGAAGGCCGCCGGCCAGATCCGCAACATCGGCTTCTCCTTCCACGGCGGCACGCTGCAATTCAAGGCGCTGGTGGACGCCTTCGACTGGGACTTCTGCCAGATCCAGTTCAATTACATGGACGAGCGCAGCCAGGCCGGCATCGACGGCCTCAATTACGCCCACGAAAAGGGCCTGCCCGTGATCATCATGGAGCCCCTTCGGGGCGGACGGCTGGCGGGCGGGCTGCCCCAGGCGGCGCGACGGGAATTCGAGGCTGCCAAAGCGAACCGAAGCCCCGCGGACTGGGGCCTGCGCTGGATATGGAACCATCCCCAGGTGACGGTGGTGCTCTCGGGCATGAACGACGTCAGCCAGGTGGAGGAAAACTGCCGCATCGCCTCTGAAGCCCTGCCCGGAGCCCTGTCCGGCGACGAACTGGCGGTATACGGCCGGGTGCTGGCCGCCATCCACAAAACCATGAAGGTGGGCTGCACCGGCTGCGGCTACTGCCAGCCCTGCCCCCGGGGCGTGGACATCCCCACCTGCTTCGCCGCGTACAACGTCAGCTTCGCCGACGGGCTGATGGCCGGCATGAAGGAATACATGATGTGCACCACCCTGCGCAAGGTGCGCAGCAACGCGGGGCTGTGCGTGAAGTGCGGCAAGTGCGAGCAACACTGTCCTCAGCACATCCCCATCCGGGAAAAGCTGGACGACGTGAAAAAGCGCCTCGAAAACCCGATCTACAAGATCGCGGCCTGGGGCGCGCCGAAGGTGATGAAATACTGATTTATCGAGCTGTTGCTCGATAAATCAGTATTTGAGTATTTAGTATTTAGTGGTTAGTATTTAGTGGTGGTGCAAGCGGCGCGGTTTTCAAATTTTCAATTTGAAAATCCGCGGTTTCGGCCTTCAGCCGAAACTGACTTGCCCGAATTGAAAATTCGGTCAAGCCACCG
>JAZSAA010000544.1:0-7964 GCA_045601625.1 Clostridia bacterium
GGCCTCAGCCTGGACGACAAGCGCGGCCCCGTCAGCGAAAACGACATCCCCGACATCGTCGCCCGCTTCCACAACCGGGCGGGGGAGAAGACCCGCCAGCGCACCGACCAGAGCTTCCTCGTCCCCGCCGACGAGATCCGGCAAAACGGCTACGACCTCTCGATCAATAAATACAAAAAGACGGAGTATGTGCCGGTGGAGTATCCGCCAACATCGGAAATCATGGCGGAATTGAGAGCGCTTGAGAAGAAGATCGGCGTGGAAATGGATGAATTGGAACGGCTATTAGATATATAAATTCGTATTTGTGGGGGAAAACACATGACTAAGCTGTTAGAGATTACGGGGAAAGCGGTGTCTGGTGAATGGGGTTCCGATGATTCCGCTGGTAATGGTACGCCTGTTCTAAGAACGACGAATTTCACAAATGAAGGAGTCGTAGATTATTCAGACGTAGTTACCCGTGATCTTGGGAAAAAAGATTTGTCTGAGAAGTATCTCCGCAAAGGAGATATCATAATTGAGAAGTCTGGAGGCAGCGACAAACAACCTGTAGGCCGCGTAATCTATTTTGAAGGACCTGAAACGACTTATGTGTTTAATAATTTCACAGGGTTGCTTCGCGTAATCGATCAGCAGAAGTGGTTTCCTCGGTATGTCTTTTATGCCCTATATGCCAATTACAAAAGAGGCGGGACTAAGGCATATGAAAATCGTACTACCGGACTCCATAATCTGCAAATAGATGCTTACATTGCAAATACCATTATTCCTGATACAGATATGCAAAAGCAAAAGAGAATATGTGCTATCCTTGATAAGGTACGTGAAGCCATAGGAGAACGGAGAAAACAGCTTGATACTCTCGATCAACTCATCAAAGCCCGATTTGTAGAGATGTTTGGGGACCCGGTAACAAATGAAAAGGGATGGAAAACCAAGCCTCTCCTTAGTATGGGCATCTGCAAAAATGGAATGAATTTCCATTATGATGATTCCGGAGTGGAGCTTAACTGTCTCGGTGTTGGTGATTTCAAGGACTATTCGATTATCTCGGACACAACTGCCCTTCCTATGGTTTCACTGAATGAAATGCCTTCATCAGAATACCTATTGCAGGACGATGATATTGTTTTCGTTCGATCAAATGGGAACAAAAAAATGGTAGGGCGAAGTATTGCCGTCTATCCGGGAGATATACCCACGACATTTAGCGGTTTTTGCATCCGTTATCGCAGGACGGACAATTCAGTTATAACACCATATTTGTTGCGGGTGTTGAAGGCTGAATCTATGCGGCAGAAGATGTATGGCCGAGGCGCAAACATTCAGAATTTGAACCAGCAAACGCTATCGTCATTGGACATACCAGTTCCGCCCAGAGAGATGCAGGAGCAGTTTGCTGCCTTCGTCTCCCAGGTCGACAAATCAAAAGTTGCCATCCAATCTAGCGTCGACCAACTCGTAACCCTGAAACAATCGCTAATGCAAAAATACTTTAGATAGGAGATGTCATTTGTGCAGAGCATTGTATTGGAATTACAACATGATTTGTTGGCAGGAGAATGTGACATAATGAATGCTTTGAGGAAAGCTCATATAATTGCTTCGAAACTAAAGCTAAAGGAATTTGACGAGTGGATCTGTAATGAACTAAATGGATATAATTGCTCAACACTTGAGCTACCCGCATATCGGAGAATAAGGGGAAATGTAGAAGGCTTTAATCGATATAGAGGTTGGATACCTTGCGTAATACCTAATACACGGATGGAAGATGTGTTAAGTACTATCCCATTATTTGAACCACTATCGACCATTATAGAATTAGCTAGAAAGGCAGAGAATACTATTCAGTATAGATATTCGGGAGATGTTTTTTCAAAGCTGCAGAAGTTTATTAACTCTTCAAATGAAGTAGACTTACAGATTTCGGTAAGTGCATCAATGGTTAAGGCTATCCCTGAATTAGTGAAAAACTGTCTCATCGAATGGACTTTGAGATTAGAAGAACATGGAATTAAAGGAGAAGATATGATGTTTAATGAGAAAGAGCACGAGGCAGCAAAAAGAGTACCTCAGCAAATAAATAATTATTATGGAACGGTGATAAATGGGCAAATATCACAGTCACAAATATCATCAGGAGACAATAATACTTTTAACTATTATGATGATATAAAAAAGGCAATACCTGAAATAGTAGAATCAATCAGAAATGAAATAGTGAATGATGAAGATAGAGAGGCGGCACTTGAATTATTACAGGATATTTCACAAAAACTATCTGCACCTAAAAAAAAGAGTGTTATTAAGATAATGTTGAATGGATTTGTTGGCTTTTTAACAGACGTGGGAGCTGCTGTTACGGCTGAACTAGTAGTAGCAAAAATGAATGGAACGATCTAATTTTGTAGTGTCATACTCAACCCCAGCTACCCTCCCCGTCGCCTCATCCTTTGCCCCCTTCCCGGACTTTGCCCTTGACGCTTCTCCGTTTTCGTGATAGTTTCATGTGGGAGGCATTTTTCATGCAAACCTACGCCATCATGCACCAAAACCGCCACGTCGCCACCATTCGCGGGGACGGCTCCTGTACGGTCTATTATCCCAGCTTCTTGCCTTATAACCTCTATTTAGAGCGGGCGGAGGCGGGGAACATGGACGCGCGGCTGAACAACCTTGCCAATTTCCAGCTCTGGTGCGCGTCCCGGGTGCTGACGCTGGATCGGAAATACGCCAAGGAGATCATGAACAGCCTGGGCCTCAAGCAGGCCGTGACCGACCGGGACCGGGCGGAGATCGCCATCGCCTACCACGCACTGTGCCTGACGGATGTGTACTGGGTGCGCCAGTTGCGGGAGCATGTGCGCTTTGAGGAGATCAACCTCTACGACCATTCCCTTTCCGACGCCTTTGTGGACGTTTCGCTGTGCGGGCGGCCGCTGACGGCCCAGAACGCCGCGCTGCTGGACAAGAGGGACAGCGCGGGCGATATCGCCACCGCGGGCGTGGCTCCCAAGGCGTGGATTCGCAGGGACGGCATCTTCTGGCTGTTGAAGGACGGCGACCCCCGGGAGGTGGAGGCGGAGCTGACGGCCAGTCGGGTCGCCCGCTGCTTCGATGTGGAACAGGTGCGCTATGAGCCGGGGGAATATCAGGGACAGCGCGTGTCCGCCAGCCGCCTGATGACCACGAAGGACAGGAGCATCGTGTCGGCGGAATTCGTGGACATCTACGCCGCCAACACGGGCACAACCCTGGAGGCGATCGTCAACAGGCGCGACCGGTACGGCTATCACATGATGAACATCGTGGATTACCTGGTGGGCAATACCGACCGGCATTGGGGCAACTGGGGCTTCTGGGTGGATAACCGTACCAATAAGCTGGAAAAGCTGCACCCGCTGATGGACTTTAACAAGGCCTTTACCGCTTATGATTCGGTGGAAGGGGCCAGGTGCCTGACGACAAAGGGAAACCTCTCCCAGCGGGAGGCCGCGGTCATGGCGGTGAAGGCCATCGGCCTGAACCAGAGCGCACCGCTGCCGGAGGGCCTGCCGGAGATGTGCTACAGGCGATATGAAATTCTGAAAAACGCCGAGACGAGGTGATTTTATGACCAACTTCGATTTCCTCCTGTCCACCCCGGCCTTTGAATCCTTCGCGCCGGTGGCGGTGGCGGCGGGGCGCATCTATGCTATTGATCCCTCGGCGGCGGTGGTGAACTGCCGGCGGGCGATGGAGTACGCCGTGAAGTGGATGTATTCGGTGGACGAGGCGCTGGTCATGCCCTGGGACGACAAGCTCTCCAGCCTGATGGGCGCCGACGAATTCCGGGGCATCGTGGACGACAACACCCTCCGGCGCATGGAATTCATTCGCCGCCTGGGCAACATCGCCGCCCACGAGGGCAACAAAATCACCGACGACCAGGCCCGGCTGTGCCTCAGGCACCTGTACAGCTTCATGGACTTCGTGGCCTGCTGCTACGCCGACAGCTATCAGCCGGGGCAGTACGACCCGGCATTGCTGGACGCCCCGGCCGCACCCGTCCCCGCGCCCGACCCGGAAAAGGATTTGCGCATCGAAGAGCTGATGAAGGAAAACGCCGTTCTCCGGGACCGGCTCACCGCCCGGCGCGAGGCCCAGCGGGACAGCTACGTGCCCAAGCCCATGGAGGCCTCCGAGTTCACCACCCGCAAGGCCTACATCGACACCATGCTCCAGGACGCCGGCTGGAGGGAGGGCGCGGACTGGCTGAACGAGGTGGCGCTTCACGGCATGCCCAACGCCTCCGGGGTGGGCTCCGCCGACTATGTCCTCTACGGCGCGGACGGCAGGGCCCTGGCCGTGGTCGAGGCCAAGCGCACCTGCGCCGACGTGGCCCGGGGCCGCCAGCAGGCCCGGCTGTACGCCGACATCATCGAACAGCAGCAGGGCCGCCGCCCGGTGGTGTTCCTCACCAACGGCTTCGAGACCCGCGTCCTGGATGGCCGCTACCCCGAGCGCCGCTGCGCCACCGTCTGGTCGAAGCGGGACCTGGAGAAGTGGTTCAATTTGCAGGCCATGCGCACAAGCCTTGCAAACATCGTCGTGGACAAGCATATCGCGGGCCGCTACTACCAGGAGCAGGCCGTCCGCGCCGTGTGCGAGAGCTTTGACGCCGGGAACCGCCGCCGCGCGCTGCTGGTGATGGCCACCGGCTCCGGCAAGACCCGCACCGTGATCGCCCTGGTGAAGGTGCTGCTGGAGCAGGGCTGGGTGAAGAACGTGCTGTTCCTGGCCGATAGGAACGCCCTCGTCCGGCAGGCCAAGGGCAGCTTTGTAAACCTGCTGCCGGACCTCTCCGTGGTGAACCTGTGCGAGGACAGGGACAACTACGCCGCCCACGGCGTGTTCTCCACCTACCAGACCCTGTACCACTGCATCGACAGCGTCCGGGACGACGAAGGCCGGCTGTTCACCTGCGGCCACTTCGACCTGATCGTCTGCGACGAGGCCCACCGGTCCATCTACAATAAATATAAGGACATCTTCGACTACTTCGACGCCCCGCTGGTGGGCCTGACCGCCACGCCGAAGGACGAGATCGACAAGAACACCTACGGCATATTCGACCTGCAGAGCGGCGTGCCCACCTATGGCTATGAGCTGGCCCAGGCCGTGCGGGACGGCTTCCTGGTGGACTTCGTGTCGGTGGAGACGAAGCTGAAATTCCTGGAGGAGGGCATCGCCTACGACGAGCTCTCCGACGAGGACAGGCAGGCCTACGAGGATACCTTCACCGACGAAAACGGCGAGCTGCCCGAGCGCATCGCCTCCTCGGCGCTGAACGCCTGGCTGTTCAACGAGGACACCATCCGCCAGGTGCTGGACACGCTGATGACCCACGGCCTGAAGGTGGATTACGGCAACCGCATCGGCAAGACCATCATCTTCGCCAGGAACCACCGCCACGCCGAGGCCGTCAAGCGGGTCTTCGATCGGGAATACCCCCACCTCAACGGCTACGCGGAGGTCATCGACAACCAGATCAACTACGCCCAGGACCTCATCGACCGCTTCTCCGAGCCCAACAAGCCGCCCTATATCGCCATCTCCGTGGACATGCTGGATACCGGCATCGACGTGCCGGAGGTGCTGAACCTGGTGTTCTTCAAGAAGGTGATGGGCAAGGCGAAGTTCTGGCAGATGATCGGCCGGGGCACCCGGCTGTGCCCGGGGCTGCTGGACGGCGCGGACAAGGAGAAGTTCTACATCTTCGATTTCTGCGGCAACTTTGAATTCTTCCGCATGAACCCCGGCAAGCCCGTGCCGAACACCATCGCCCTGTCCGGGGCCATCTTCGCGCTGAAGGCCGATATCGCCTTTAAGTTGCAGGACGCGGCCTTCCAGACGCCGGAGCTGACGGCCTTCCGCGATTGTCTGGTGCGGGACATGGCGGGCAAGGTGGGGGAGCTGAAGCGGGACAACTTCGCCGTGCGCCAGCATTTGCGCTGCGTGGAGCGATTTACCGACCCGGAAAGCTACCGGGCGCTGACCTACGAGGATACGCTGCTGATGAAACAGGAGCTGGCCCCGCTGATCCAGCCCGACGCCGACGACGCCAAGGCCCTGCGCTTCGACGCGCTGGTCTACGGCATCGAGCTGGCCTGCCTGGTGGGGAAGAAGTACGCCAGGGGCCGGTCGGATCTGGTGAAGAAGGCGACGGCCATATACGCAATGACGAGCAGCAGCGGTAAGATTCCCGAGATCGAGCGACAGAAGCCGTTTCTCGAGAAGCTGCTGCACACCGACTATCTGGACAATGCCGGCATCAACGAGTTCGAGCAGATTCGGGAAAGGCTGCGGGATCTGATCAAGTACATTCCGTACCGTGGCCCGATCTTCAATACCGATTTTGGCGACGAGCTGCTCTCCATGGAATGGAACGAATCCGACCTGGAGAGCGACGACCTGAAGGACTACCGCGCCAAGGCGGAGTTCTACATCCGCCAGCACCGGGACAACGCCGCCATCGCCAAGCTGCGGGGGAACGTGCCGCTGACCCCCGGGGACGTCGCCGAGCTGGAGAAGATCCTCTGGAGCGAGGCGGGCACGCGGCAGGACTACGAGGCCTCCTTCGGCCAGAAGCCCCTGGGCGAGCTGGTGCGGGAGGTGGTGGGCCTGGACATGGCGGCGGCCAAGGCGGCGTTCTCGGACTTCCTGGACGGGGCCAACCTGGACAGCCGGCAGATCTACTTCGTGAACCAGATCGTGGAGTACATCGTGCGCAACGGCATGATGAAGGACCTGTCCGTGCTCCAGCAGCCGCCCTTCACCGACCGGGGGAACGTGGTGGAACTGTTTTCCACGAACCTGGGCGTGTGGAACGACATCCGCAGGGCCATTGAACAGGTCAACGCCAACGCCTTGGCGGCGTGAGCGACGGGGGAGGATGAACCTATGATCGACGTGATTCGCACGATCCTGCCGGTGATGCTGATGCTGGCCATCGGCATCGTATGCCGCAAGACCCGGCTGATTTCCCGGGAGGGCATCGGCGCGCTGAAGAACGTGGTGGTGAACATCACGCTGCCCGCGGTGCTGCTGAACGCCTTCGCCACCACCCGGTACACCTTCATGGACGTGGTGGTGCCGCTGTTGATGTTCGCCGTGTGCTTTATCGCCTGGGCGCTGGGCAGGGCGGCGGGGAAGGCGCTTCATATGCCGTCGCGGTTTGTGCCCTTCCTGACCACGGGCTTCGAGGCGGGCATGCTGGGCTACGCGCTTTTCAACATGCTCTACGGCGCGGACAGGACCGCCGAGTTTGCCCGGATCGACCTGGGCCAGGTGCTGTTCGTGTTCACGCTGTACAAGGTGCTGCTGGCCGCGGATGGCGAAAAACAGACCGACGTCGGTCTGCTGGCAAAGGAGATGGCGCTGTCGCCGATCATCATCGCCATCGTCGCCGGGGTGCTGCTGGGGGCGACGGGGCTGTACCGGGCGCTGGAGCCCTCCGGCGTCAGCGGCGTGCTGGACGCCTGCACCGCCTTCGTCTCCGCGCCCACCAGCGCGATCATACTGCTGACCATCGGCTACGACCTGGTGCTGGACGACATCCCCTGGGTCGAAACGGGGAAGGTGGTGGCCTTGCGACTGGTGATCATGCTGGCGCTGCGCACGGCGCTGGTGGCGTTGCTGGGGGCAATCTGGCCGGCGGCAACCAGCCTGACCGCAGCCATCAACGTGATGTTCATACTGCCGCCGCCCTTCGTGCTGCCGGTGTTCGCCGACGACGCCGACCAGCGCACCTATGTGTCCTCGGCGCTGTCGGTGTCCACGCTGGTGGCCATCGCCGGCTTCGCCATCATGGCGGCGATGGGGTAAAAGCAGCAGCGAAGCTGGTATAAAGGTAGCGGCGGCGCCCGCGCCGCCTTCGTCCCCATGATTACAGGGATCAGATGGCGGCGCAGGCGCCG
>JAZSAA010000545.1:0-5198 GCA_045601625.1 Clostridia bacterium
GCGACGCTGTACATCACCCGCGACCTGGCGGCGGCGAAGTACCGCAAGGACACCTACAACTTCGACAAGAGCCTGTACGTGGTGGCCTACCAGCAGAACCTGCACTTCCGGCAGCTGTTCAAGGTGCTGGAGCTGATGGGCTATGACTGGTACAAACAGTGCGAGCACGTGGCCTTCGGCATGGTGTCCTTCGGCGGCGAGAGCCTGTCCACCCGGGAGGGCCGCGTGGTATACCTGGACGACCTGCTCCATGAGGCCATCGGCAAGGCCCGGGCCATCATCAAGGAGAAGAGCCCGGACCTGGAGGATAAGGACGAGGTCGCCCGCCAGGTGGGCATCGGTGCGGTGGTGTTCTTCGACCTGTACAACAACCGCATCAAGGACATCGACTTCACCTGGGAGCGCGCCCTCAATTTCGACGGCGAGACCGGCCCCTACGTGCAGTACACCCACGCCCGCGCCTGCTCGGTGCTGCGCAAGGCCGGGGATTTCGACAGGGCCGGGGCCGACTTCGCCGCCCTGTCCGACACCTACAGCCAGGACGTGGTACGCCTGATCGAGCAGTTCCCGGACATCCTGAAGAGCGCCGTGAACCGCAGCGAGCCCAGCATGGTCACTCGCTTCGCGGTGGACCTGGCCCAGGCCTTCAACAAGTTCTACTACGAGAACAAGGTGATGGTGGACGAGCCCGGCACCCGGGCCGCGCGGCTGCTGCTCACCCGCGCCGTGAAGCAGGTGCTCCGGCAGGCCCTGTACCTGATCGGCGTGGAAGCGCCGGAGCGGATGTAACACCGATGTGATCATGCCAGCAAGATCCTTCGCTGCGTTCAGGACGACAACGATGCGTCGGCATGTCATCCTGAACGCAGCGAGGGTCTTTTCCGTCTCTACGAAGCATAGGTTGCGTTTTATCCCTCTCCGGGCTATCATAGTGGCACAGGGAGGGGTTTTTCATGAATCAATATGTGACCGGCGCGATGATCAAGTGCCTGCGCGAGAAGAAGGGACTGACCCAGCAGCAGCTGGCTGAGAAGCTGGCGGTCAGCGACAAGGCGATCTCCCGGTGGGAGACCGGACGGGGTTACCCGGATATTTCCCTGATCGAACCGCTTGCCGGAGCCCTGGGGGTATCGATCATCGAGCTGTTTTCAGGCGAGAATGTGACCAACCGGAACCGGGGGTTCAATATGCTGCGCATGAAGCTGTACGTGTGCCCGATCTGCGGGAATGTGGTCCAGGCCACCGGAGAGGCCGTCGTCAGCTGCTGCGGCATCGTGCTTCCGCCCCTTGAAGCCGAGCCGGAGGACGACGCCCACCGGCTGAGCATCGAGCGGGTGGACGACGAATACTATGTGACGATCGCCCATGAGATGAGCAAAGCGCATTATATATCGTTTATGATGGCGATGAGGGATAACGGCTGCGAAATCGTGAAGCTCTATCCCGAGGGAAGTGCCGAAGCGCGCTTCAGGGTGAGCCGTACAAAATGGCTGTATTGTTGTTGCAACCGACACGGGCTGTTCAGAGTGCCCGTTTAAAACACGTATCCCGCCGCTTTCAACGCCTCGACCGCCCGGTCGAGGTTTTCCTGCTTCACCAGGATGTAATCGGTATCGTAGGTGGATACGGCGAAGATGCCGACCTTCGCGTCGGCCAGCACCGCGGCAATCCCCGACAGTATGCCCGTCAGAGAGAAATCCAGCACGCCCACGATGCGCATGGCCCGCCAGCCGTTCTCCCGGGCGGTGGTGTTGGCGGGGGTTTTATCGGTTTCGCAGACCAGGGACAGCTCACTGTCGGTATTGCCGATGAAGAACAGGCCGGACATGGCAAAGCCGGAGAGGTCCGAAGCCTTGCAGACGGTCAGAGGTTGGGACAGGACTTGAAGGGTGAGCATGGGGACGTTCCTCCGGTTCTTCAGAATGAGCTTGCGTCAGTAGCTCTCCACCGAGCTGATCACGCGCCGGACGATCTTCCGGTACGACTCCTCCTCCTCATACTTGAAGCCGAATTCCACCGTCCCGCCGTTTTCGCCGTCGGTGAATGCGCACATGCTGTAGGAGTTGGCGATGATGTACCAATCACGGTCGTCCTTCAGTATCAGGTTTCCGGTTTCCACGTACCGCTCCCCGTTCCAGGAGCTGCCGGCCTGCTGGATGCGGCTCATCACATCCTGCAGCGGCTGCCGGTACAGGTTGACCCACATCACAATGCCGTAGTCGTCTCGCATGTAGACGGCTGCGTTGAGGTCCTCGTCGATGAGGGGCGCTTCCCCCCAGTCGTTGGGCAGCTTGACGCGCAGGCCTTCGGCGCTCACGTATTGCCAGTCGCCGCTGTAGTCGTCCTCCCACCAGCCCTCTCCGGCGATGAGCTCGGCCAGGGCCCCGGCGGGCAGCAGCGCCAGCGCCAGGAGCACAATCAGGATCTTCTTCATGGATTACGCCTCACGTTATTTATTCCGCCGGCGTGGCGAACACCCTGCCGAAGATGTCCAGGGCCTCGTCCAGCAGGTTCTCGTTCAGGCTTGCCATGTAGCTGGTGCGCAGCAGGCACAGCTCCGGCGGGGTGGCCGGGGGCAGCACCGGGTTCACGTACACGCCCGCCTCGTACAGCTGGCGCGCCCGCAGCAGCGTGGCCTCGGCGGTGTAGGTGTAGATGGGAATGATGGGCGTCTCGGCCTCGATGATCGGTATGCCCCGCGCCTTCAGGCCCTTTCTCATGTAGGCGGAGAGGTCCGCAAGCCGCTTCACCAGCTCCGGGTGGGCCTCGATGTACCGCAGGGATGCCAGGGCGATGGCCGCGCTGGCCGGGGTGATGGAGGCGGAGAATATGAACGGGCGGGAGTTGTGGCGCACGAAGTCCACCACCGTGGCGTCGGCCACCAGGTAGCCGCCCAAGGACGCCAGGGACTTCGAAAATGTGCCCATGATCAGGTCCACCTGGTCCTCCAGGCCGAAGTGGGAGGCCGTGCCCCGGCCGCCCTCGCCGATCACGCCCAGGCCGTGGGCGTCGTCCACCATGACCCGCGCGCCGTACCGCTTCGCCAGCTTCACGATCTCGGGCAGCTTGCAGATGTCGCCGCCCATGCTGAACACGCCGTCGGTGACGATCAGGCAGCCCGCGCTCTCGGGCACCTTTTTCAGCTGGATCTCCAACTCCTCCATGTTGCTGTGGCCATAGGTCAGCATCCGGCCGTAGCTCAGCTTGCAGCCGTCGTAGATGGAGGCGTGGTTCTCCTTGTCGCAGATTACGTAGTCGCCGTGGCCCACGATGGCGCTGATGATGCCCAGGTTTGACTGAAAGCCGGTGGAGAAGGTGCAGCAGGCCTGCTTGTGCAGGAACTTCGCCAGCTCGTTTTCCAGCTCCAGGTGCAGCTTCAGGGTGCCGTTCAAAAAGCGGGAGCCAGAGCAGCCGGTGCCGTACTGCTCCAACGCCTTCAGGCCCGCCGCCTGCACCTCGGGGCAGGTGGTCAGGCCCAGGTAGTTGTTGCTGCCCAGCATGATGCGACGCTTGCCCTCCATGATGACCTCGGTATCCTGGCGGGTCTCCAGCGCGTGGAAGTAGGGATAGATGCCCTTCTCGCGCAGCTCGTTGGCCAGCGAATAGCTATAGCACTTTTTAAAGATATCCAATGACTTTTCCCCCTCGGCGTTTGTCGTTGCGGGCATCGCCTCATGATAAGCCCGGATTATACGCATAAAACACTTTATCATTATAGCACAATGAAACGGGGCGGCAGGGCTGTTTTCGTTTTGTAAAGGTAAAATCCAGATTGAATCCCGCGCCGGGGCATTTACAAAATCCTGAAATCGGTTATAATAGAAGGGTATAATCACTGCGAAGATGGGAACCGCCCACAGTCATCAGGCGCGAAGCGAGCCGGAGTATGGTGCAAGTCCGGAGGCCGGGGCCGTGGGGCATCCTCCCGGAGCAGCGGACCGAACCCGTCCCCATTGGGATTGGCAGTAGGCTTCGCCGGGCGCGCCCGTTACAGCGCGATCGAGTGGGCATATTCTTTTGATATGCCAACCTGGGTGGTACCACGATGCGCCTTCGTCCCATGGGATGAGAGGGCGCGTTATTATTTTACGGGGAGGAACACAGGGATGATCGAAAAGGTCTCCACGGCGCTGGATTTCCTGGCGCGGGAAAAAGAAGTCATCAAATTCTGGAACGACAACGACATCTTCCAGAAGTCCATGAAGAACCGGGAGGGCCAGGAGGTCTGGTCCTTCTTCGACGGCCCGCCGACCGCCAACGGCAAGCCCCACATCGGCCACATCGAGACCCGCGCCATCAAGGACCTGCTGCCCCGTTACCACACCATGAAGGGCCAGTATGTCACCCGCAAGGCCGGCTGGGACACCCACGGCCTGCCGGTGGAGCTGGAGGTAGAGAAGCTGCTGGGCCTGGACGGCAAGGAGCAGATCGAGGAGTACGGCATCGAGCCCTTCATCCAGGAGTGCAAGAAGAGCGTCTGGAAGTACAAGGGCGAATGGGAGCGCATGTCCGAGCGCGTGGGCTTCTGGGCCGACATGGAAAACCCCTACATCACCTATGACAACAACTACATCGAGTCGGTGTGGTGGAGCCTGAAGCAGGTAGCCGACAAGGGCCTGCTGTACAAGGGCCACAAGGTCGTGCCCTATTGCCCCCGCTGCGGCACCGCACTGTCCAGCCACGAGGTGTCCCAGGGCTACAAGGAGGTCAAGGAGCGCTCAGCCGTGGTGCGCTTCAGGGTCGTGGGCGAGGAGAACACCTGGATCTACGCCTGGACCACCACCCCCTGGACGCTGCCCAGCAACGTGGCCCTGTGCGTCAATCCCCACGAGACCTACGCGAAATTCGACTATGACGGCCGCACTGTCATCATGGGCGACGCCCTGATCGAGAAGGTGCTGGGCGAGGGCGTCGAGGTCCAGAACAAGACCACCTTCCCCGGCAGCGAGCTGAAAGGCCTGCGCTACGAGCCGCTGTTCGATTTCCAGAAGGCCGCCATCGAGGGCGCGGAGAACGCCGAAAACGCCTGGACGGTGGTGTGCGACGACTACGTCACCATGTCCGACGGCACCGGCGTGGTGCACCAGGCCCCCGCCTTCGGCGAGGACGACGCCCGGGTGGGCCGGGAGAACCACATCCCCTTCCTCCAGCTGGTGGACGCCAAGGGCGAGATGACCAAGGACACCTACTGGCCCGGC
>JAZSAA010000546.1:0-2908 GCA_045601625.1 Clostridia bacterium
GCATCCGGGTATCCTTGATATGAGTGCTCCTGATCCAGGACGACAGCTTGCGGAAGCATTCTTCGATGAACGCCTCCGGCATCAGGTAGCGCCGGGGGCTGTTGATCATGTTCACGAAGTCCATATGGGCGGCGAACTGCCCGCGGTCCACGTCCCGGATCAGCTGTAGGTATTCGTCGGGACCGTCGGGCACCATCCACGGCATGGGCTCCAGGCAGTAGAACGCGCGCGACGGCCGGACGGCGTCGATGATCTCCCGGACGCTGTCGACGATGCGGGCGTAGGCCTGCTCGGTGTAATTGTCGGGGTCCGCCGCGTCCCATCCGGCGGCGCTGGCCGTGCCGGCGATGTTCACGCAGCAGGGGATGCCCGCCTCGTCCGCGAGGGCCAGCTGCCCTTTGGCGAAATCCATCGCTTCGGCGGCAATGGCAGTATTCGGGTCGAACGGGTTTTTCCACACGCCGATCTCCGCGATGAGCACGCCGTGCTTTTCGCAGATGCGGCGATAGGCGTTGATCTCGCGCTTCTCCGTCCGGCAGTCGAACGGGGCGGTCACCGCCTTGAAGCGGGATTTGACCAGCAGGGCTTCCCATTCCTTTGGGGTCGTCCATCGTCCGGCAACAGTTCCACCGAGCAGCATCGGCCTCACGATCCTTTCCATTGAGTATTATATCAGTATCTCTCCTTGATTTCAAGCAGCGCACCCAGGGATTTGGCGGTGTCGAAGTATTCGTAGGCCTCGTAGCCCTTCTCCTGCTTGAAGATGGCGGGGAAGCCGGCGCGGTCCATGACGGCCTCGTCCGCCTCGATGGGACCGTTCGTCATCAGGCATACGGCTCAGATCGAGGTGCCGTGCGCCTCCAGCCAGGCCGCCCAGGGGTCGTTGTGGCCCAGGGGCTGGATGATCTCGAACCAGAAGTTTTCGGTGCAAACGCTCGCCACCTTCATGGGCATGTCGGTGATATCGCTACCCAGATACCGGGTGTAGGGCGTTCGGATCGTGTTGTGGGGGAAATCCTGCGGGTCGGGCTCGCGATCCACGCCCAGCAACGTACGATAAGCCCCGGCCGTGCGTTCCAGGTCGTCCGTGACCACGATGACCTTGATGATTTTCGTCGATGAAAGCGCCATGCGCCCGCCTCCTTCATTCTTGATGCGTATAATCGGTAAAGCCGCCGTCGGCGATGAACGCCGGTTCGGCGGCAGCTGTTTCATATCGTTCTGTCGTCACTTCAGCGCGCCGGCGCTCATGCCCTTTTCAAAGTTCTTTTGCATGCACAGGTAGGCCGTGATTTCCGGGATGGCCGTCATCATCGCTGCGGCCAGGATCTTTGTCTGGTCGTTGGTGAACTCCCCCTGGAAGAACTGGGGCAGCAGCGTCACGGTCTGTTTGGCGGGGCTCTGCAGGAACAGCAGCGGCAGCAGGTAGGCGTTCCAGGCATTGATGAGCGTCAGCACGATCACCGCCGAGGCGATGGGCTTTGTCAGCGGGATGATGATGCTCACGAAAAGCTGGAAGGTGTTTGCCACGTCGATGTGCGCGGCCTCCATCAGCTCGTTTGGCACGCCGTCCAGGAAATTTCGGGTCAGCAGGATCGTGAATGGCATTTGCAGCGCCGTCTGCGGGAAGATCACCGAAAAGAAGGTATTGTACATCCGCAGCTTCTGGAACGTGACGAACAGGGGCGTCAGCAGTATGACCTCCGGGAGCTTCAGCGCCACCAGGATCAGCCAGAAGTAGACCTCCTTGCCGAAGATATACAGCTTGGAAAAGCCAAAGCCCGCCGTCATGCTGAACACGTACACCAGCAGGATCACGCCGCCGGAGATGATGGCGGAGTTGCGGAAGAAGGTGGGCACTACGCCGGTGTCCCACACGGCCTTGTAGTTGGCAAAGCCCCTGCCGCCCAGGGAGCCGGCCACCATCTGCACCAGCGGCAGCACGTAGGGCACCGTCATGACGAACAGCAGAAGCTGCAACAGGATCTTGCTCTTGACGCTTCTTACCTCAAGCATGCTACGCGCCTCCTTTGTTTGCCTTGTTCGTCAGGTACGCGCCGATCACGGCCAGCACCAGCAGCATCACCGAGATGGCCGCCGCGTAGCCCAGGTGGGACTGGCGGATGCCCTGGCGGTAGATGTAGGTACCCAGGAATTCCGTGGCGTGCATCGGCCCCCCGGTGGTGATCAGGTAGGGAATGTCGAAGGTCTTCAGCGAACCGATGACGCCCAGCATGGCCATGGACACCGTCGTGCCCCGGCAGTTGGGCAGCACCATGCTCCACAGCGTGCGCAGATTGCCCGCGCCGTCGATGCGCGCCGCCTCCAGCATCTCCATGTCGATCTGGCTCATGGCCGCGTAGTAGAGTATGAAGCTCATGCCCGTGAACTCCCAGATCGCCACCGACATCAACACAAACAGCGCCGTGTTGGGGCGGGAGAGCCAGTCCACCGTGATGGGGATGTGCGTCCAGTTGAACAGGCTTTGCAGGATGCCCTGGGGGGGAATACATCAGCCGGAAAACCGGGGCCATCGTCGCCGGGGCCAGGATGGTGGGGATGAAGATCAGGCACTTGTGCAGCGTGGCCAGCTTGACGTCGGTGTGCAGGATCGCCGCAAAGATGAACCCCAGGGAGTTCTGTACCACGAAGGTGATGACGAAATACACCACCGTGTTCTGGAGGCATTTCCAGAACACCTTGTCCCTGAACAGCTTGGCATAGTTCGCCAGCCCCACCCGCGCCTGGGTGGGGCTCAGCCCGTCCTATTCCAGCGTGGACAGGTTGAAGGTGAAGAATATGGAGTAGTAGATGATGATGACCAGGAAGAGAAACGCGGGAAGAATCCATATCAGCCCGTTGGTTCGCTTCAGCTTCATGGGCGATCCTCTGTCGTTCATGGCCCTGT
>JAZSAA010000547.1:0-3025 GCA_045601625.1 Clostridia bacterium
ACCTTCAGCATCATGCCGACGATGGTCTCGCCGAAGCACTGGGTCATGACGGTGCCGTTGTCGGGGAACATATCCACCAGGTACCCGGCGGTGCGGTAGACCTTGCTGTAGCGCAGGTCGTTGGCCGCGACGGTGTGCTCCATGATGGCCCGGGCCGCGTCCCCGCCGGCCGCGATGGCCTTCCTGGCCGCGTCGAGGCAGCCGCCCGTGATGATCTTCATCCTCGAGACGGTGGTGGGTCGGGCGTGGCTGATGTTGTCGGCGGCGTCCTCCAGCCACGCCAGCTGGTCGGCGGGCCTTCGGTCGCGGCATTCGTGGGCGGCGAGGGCCATGCCCTTGGCCGCGGCGGTGTAGGGACCGGCGCTCTGTGTGACCATGTCGGCGATGGCTCGGGTGACCGCCTGGTGGGTCTCGCAGGTCACGAATTCCACCCTCGTGGGATAGACCCGCCGGTCCAGTATGCGCACGACCTTCCCGTCGAACCAGGCCACGTTTTCGTATTGCAGCATAAACGCGAGGCCCTTATCCTGCCTGTCCATATTACACCCCTCCATACAGCCGCTTCACGGCCTGCTTCGCGTCGAACATCGCCTTTTCCCGGTCGAGGGTCAGGTACTCGCCGTTTTCGTATAGAATCTTCCCGTCCACCATGGTCATCACCACGTCGCTGGCCTGGGCGGCGTAAACCAGCATCGGCAGCGGCTCGAAGGCGGGGTAGAGGTGGGGCCGGTCCATGTCGATGGCGACGATGTCGGCCTTCATGCCCACGGCCAGGCGGCCCGTGTCCCCGCGGCCCTGCAGCGCGGCCCCGTTCACCGTGGCCATGCGCAGCACCGTGGAGGGCGTCATGATCTCCGGGTCCAGCAGGTGGCCGTTGGTGACGACGGCGGCCAAATGCATCTCCTCGAACAGGTTCAGGTTGTTGTTGCTGGCCGCGCCGTCGGTGCCCAGCGCCACCGTCAGCCCCATCTTCAGCATGTCCACCACCGGCGCGAAGCCGCTGCCCAGCTTCAGGTTGCTGGTGGGGTTGTGGATGGGATAGACGCCGTGGGCCTTCAGTATGGCCAAATCCTCCCGGGTACACCAGACGCAGTGGGCCGCGGCGGCGGGCAGGTCGAATATGCCCATGGCCTCGAACCAGGCCGCCGGCGTCATGCCGTGGCGCTGGATGCACTCCTCCTGCTCCTTGCGGGTCTCCGACAGGTGCAGCTGCACCCGCGCGCCCCTCTCCCGGTAGGGGCGGATCCTGTCGGCGTAATAGCGGGTGACGGCGTCGTTGGTGGTGTACTCGGCGTGCACGCCGAAGTCCACGCGGATGCGGCCGTCCTGGCAGCCGTGGTATTCGTCGAACAGCGCCAGCGATTCGGCCACGCGGAAGTTCTTCTCCGGGGGTTCGGTGGGGTCGAAGGCCTGCACCACCCGGGTCAGGTTGATCTTCATGCCCACGCCCTCGTTCAGCCGGATCAGCGCGTCCCTGGGCTCCATGTACATGTCGCTGAAGGAAGTGACGCCGCTGGCCAGCATTTCCAGCATGGCCAGCTCGTTGCCCGCGAGGAAGTCCTCCGTCTTCATGCGGTCCTCCACCGGGAACACCGCCTCGAACAGCCAGCGGTTCAGCGGCAGGTCGCTGCCGATGCCCCGCAGCAGCGTCATCGCCGCGTGGCAGTGGCAGTTGATCAGCCCGGGGATGAGCAGCTTGCCCCGCATGTCCTTTTCTTCGTCGTAGGGCAGGGCGGGCCGCTGGGAACCGATGTAGTCGATGGTGTCGCCGTCGATGCCCAGGAAGCCCTCGGGGATGTAGTGGAAATCGTCGTCCTTCCAGGCCAGTATGCCCGCGTTTTTCAGGAGCAGCCTCACAGTACCACCTCCCCGATGCGTTCGATGATCTTTGTCAGGTAGCCGCTCAGGCGACCGGCGACGGTCGTCGCGGTCTCGAGGACCTCTTCGCTGGTCAGCGGCTGGTTCAGCACGCCCGCGGCCATGTTGGTCATCACGCTCAGGGCCAGCAGCGGCATGCCGCAGTGGGCCGCCGTCAGCGCCTCGGTGACGGTGGACATGCCCACGGCGTCCGCGCCGAGGATTCGGGCGGCGCGGGCCTCCCCCGGGGTTTCGAACTGGGGCCCGGTGAAGAACATGTATACGCCCTCGCGCAGCGTCAGGCCGCTGCCTTCGGCGCAGTTCCATGCCAGCGCGCGCAGCTCGGGGGTGTACATGCGGGTGACGTCGAAGAACCGGGGGCCGAAGGCGTCGATGTTCCTCCCGCGCAGGGGGCTGGCTCCGGTCATCTTGATGTGGTCCGACACGATCATGATGTCGCCCGGATGGTATTGGGCGTTCACCGCGCCGGCGGCGTTGGTCAGGATCAGGGCCTTGACGCCCAGCAGCTTGAACACCCGCACCGGGATCACCAGCTGCTCGAAGTCGTAGCCCTCGTAGGAGTGGAAGCGCCCGGACATACACACCACGCGCCGGCCCGCCACGGTGCCGAAGATCAGCTTGCCGGCGTGGCCCTGCACGGTGGAGACCAGGAAGTTTGGGATGTCCCTGTAGTCGATGGCGACGGGGTCTTCAATGGCGTCGGCAAAGGGCCCCAGAAACGACCCCAGCACGATGGCGACCTCCGGCGTCCAGGGCACGAATTGGCGAATGTAGTCTACGGATTTCTGGAAGTATTCAAGCGTGTATTCCATGAAGTTTCCTCCTGCTGTGTATGATGTCGATGATATATACCAATTTTATCATGTCCGGGAGGGCAAGTCAATGTCGGGCGGAGGGAGGAGGGAAATTCTGATTTGTGGGGGAGGCGACAAACCAGAATTCAGTATTCAGTATTTAGCATTTAGTGGTTGTGGAGGAGGAAATCCTTGCGGATTTCTTTTGATTTAAAGAATCGAGAAACGTTGAAACCTCTGCCGTTTCCCTTTAATCAAACAAATCCGTCAGGGCTGGTGACTTGACCGAATTTCCAATTCGGGCAAGTCAGTTTCGGCCGAAGGCCGAAACCGCGGATTTTCAAATTGAAAAT
>JAZSAA010000548.1:0-2778 GCA_045601625.1 Clostridia bacterium
CTCCCCGCAGCGCCCCCTCCAGCCAGCGCACATACTGCGTCGTCAGCGGCGCGTTCAGGCCCAGGCGCTCCATGGTCTGTTGCCGCTCCGCAGGCGACATCTTCTCGGTGCGCTCGCCATAGTAGGACACCAGCGGGTCCCCCGGGGACAGCCGGGACACGGCGAAAACAATGACGGACAGCGCAAGCACGCTGGCCAGGAATATGGCCAGCTTTTTTATGAGATAAGGAATCCAGTTTTTCCGCGTCATGCTGTCATCGCTCCATCAGTACATAGTGGTCGAAACCAACCCTTGTCCATTCCCGCCGGGTGACGTGTCCCGGCTCACGGTAGACGGGAATCTCCCGGCTGCGCTCCCGCCTCGGGTCGGGGATGGGCACGGCGGCCAGCAGCGCCTTCGTATAGGGGTGCTGGGGGGAATCGTACAACTGTCGCGTCGGCGCGAACTCCACCAGCCGGCCCTTGGACATCACCCCTACCCGGTCGCACAGGAATTCCACCATCGCCAGGTCGTGGGCGATGAACAGGAACGTGAAGCCGTGCTCGGCCTGCAGGTGCTTGAACAGGTTGACGATCTGCGCCTGGATGGACACGTCCAGCGACGCGATGGGTTCGTCGGCCACGATCAGCTTTGGCTTCATCAAAAGCGCCCTTGCGATGCTGACCCGCTGGCGCTGGCCGCCAGAGAGTTCCCCCGGGCGAGATTCCAGCACCCCCGCGTCAAGGCCCACGAAATCCAGATTCTGTATCAGCAGCTTCTCCCGTTCCCCTCGGTCCCGGACCAGCCCATGGATGTCCAGCGGCTCGGACAATATGCGGCGCACGCTCATCCGGGGGTTCAGCGCGGAACCGGAGTCCTGGAAGATGATTTGTCGCTCTTTTTGGAGCCTGACCTTGTCCTCGCTGGATAGGTTTTTTGCGTTTACATCGATGCCATCGTAATAAACATGGCCTCCGCTGGGCTCGAGTATTCCCATGATGCACCGCGCAACCGTAGATTTTCCGGAGCCGGACTCCCCCACCAGGCCCAGGATCTCGCCCCGGTCGATGGAGAAGGACACATCTTTCACCACGTCGATGGCGATTTTACGGGTCAGGCGAAAGCGGTGGGACAGGTGATCGACGCGAACGTAGTCTTTATCGGGCATGGAGACCTCCCTGAATGGGTGATTGAATCTTCGGCGCGGCGGGGTCCAGCAGCCAGGTCGCCGCCGAGTGGGTTTCACTGATCTTGAACATCGGCGGCTGCTCCAGGTAGTCGATGCCCAGCGCGTAGGGGTTTCGACAGGCGAAGGCGTCCCCCTGGGGCGGATGGATCAGCGAAGGCGGCATGCCGGGGATGGCGTTCAGCGTGTCCCGCCCCCTGGACCAGGCGGGCAGGGCCTGGAGCAGCCCCCAGGTATAGGGGTGGCGGGGATCGTAGAAGATGTCCTCCACCGTGCCCGTCTCAACGATGCGCCCGGCGTACATCACCGCCACCAGGTCCGCCACCCGCGCTACCACGCCCAGATCGTGGGTGACGAACAGCGTAGCGGTGTGCAGCGTGGCCTGTATTTCCCGGAACAGGTCCAGTATCTGGGCCTGTATGGTCACGTCCAGCGCCGTGGTGGGCTCGTCCGCGAACAGTATGCGGGGATTCGAGGCCAGGGCGATGGCCATCACGCTGCGCTGGCGCATGCCGCCCGAGAAGTTGTAGGGGTAGAGCCTGCTGCGCTCTTCGGCGCGCTCAATGCCCACCAGCTGCATCAGCTCCACGGCACGCCTGTGGGCGTCTGTCCGGGAGATGCGCCGGTCGTGGATCCGCACCGCCTCGGCGATCTGGTCGCCCACGGGCATGACCGGATTCAGCGTGGTCATGGGGTCCTGGAACACCATGGCGAACATGCTGCCGCGCAGCCGCCGCATGTCCCGCTCGCCGTAGTTCGTGATATCCACGCCGCCGGCGACGATGCTGCCGGATTTGATCCGCGCTGTGCGCGGCAGCAGCTTCATCACGCTGCGGCAGAGTACGCTCTTTCCGCAGCCGGACTCCCCCACCAGCGCCAAAACCTTGCCCTCCGGCAGGGAAAGCGACACATCCCGCACCGCCTGTACCTCGCCCGCGGAGGTCTCAAAGCTGACGGACAGGTTTTTGATTGCAAGGAGATTGGACATGTAATACTCCCATATACAGTTTGATCATACTAATAAGAAACAGACAAGATCCTTCGACTTCGCTTCGCTCCGCTCAGGATGACAGGTATGCGCTACAAGCTGTCATTCTGAGCGGAGGCGCAGCCGGAGTCGAAGAATCCATCACTATAGTCAATTATATGGCAACAAACGGTTGGAGCCTCAGCCTTCCAGCGTCCATTCCGCCACGTTCCAGAAGATGCCCACGCCGTGATGACCCAGCACCGTATCGGCGGTGATGCCCTTCACCCGGGCGTCCACCACGTAGTCCGCGTCGATGTAGCAGAAGAAGGTGTAGGCGGGGTCGTTGGCCAGCGCCACCTGGAAATCGGCGTAGGCCTTGGCGCGCGCTTCGCTGTCAAAGGTGCTTCGGGCGGCCAGCAGGGCGGCGTCCACGTCGGCGTTGGAATAGCCGGAGTAGTTGTTGCCCTGGTCGGTGCCGAACACCTTGAAGGTGTGGTCGTCAGCGTCGAAAGGGCTGCCCCAGCCGATCAGGAAGGCGTACTGCGTGCCCCAGTCCACGGAGGCGGGAATCTCCACCTGCATGTCGATGCCCACTTCCTTCAGTTGCTGGGAAGCGATCTGGGCCAGGTCGATGCGCACCTG
>JAZSAA010000549.1:0-2849 GCA_045601625.1 Clostridia bacterium
CCGGCCGCGGCCAGCCCTATGTGGTGGTGGTCATGGACGACGTGGTGACGGAGCTGGTGCGGGCGTAACTGAGCCTGTAGCGGCGCTTATCAGGCGTCCATGGCGGCAGATTGCCGCTACGGTGCGATTTCTGTAGACTAATCGGGTATTCTCGATATAGAATAAACACAGCGGTTCAGCGCTGTGTTTATTCTATATCGATTTGCTTATACTGGAGGAATGTCATGCGCTACGAGTGGATGGATGAATACATGCTTGCCAAGCGGGCGGTGACCAGGGACCTGCAGCCGGAATGGAACTGGATTCGCTATAAGATCGGGGACAAGATGTTCGCGGCGATCCTGCTGGACGACGACAATAAACCCTATTACATCAATCTGAAGCTGGAGCCCGAGGAGGGGGAATTCCTGCGGGGCCAGTATGCCGACATCATTCCCGGCTACTATTCCAACAAACGCTGCTGGAATTCCATAGAACCCGATGGACAGGTGCCGGATGAATTGTTGAAGGCGCTGCTGGACAAGTCCTATGAACTGGTATTGAAGGGGTTCAGCAAGAAGAGGCAGCGGGAGCTACTGGAAGAGGATTGAATGTCCCTGAGTTCTAAAGGGGCGACTTCATAGAAAAAACGTGATTCCGAAGAATCACGTTTTATCAGTGGGGTTAGGAGGGCTCGAACCTCTGACCTTTACGATGTCAACGTAACGCTCTAACCAACTGAGCTATAACCCCGCAACAGAACGTATTATAGCACATTCCACGGTCTGTGTCAAGAGCGGATTGGCGTGGGAAGCAATATTTGTGTAATCTTCACAATTCAGCGCGGGCAAAACGCTGTCACGCCGACTTGAACCCCTCGCCCAGCACCTCCTTGGCCTTGTTGGCTACCACGAAGGCGTGGGGGTCGGCCTCGAAGACGATGCGCCGCAGCCGCATGGCCTCGAAGCGGTTGACCACGCACAGCAGCACCTGCTTGCGCTGTCTGCTGTACATGCCTACGGCTTCCAGCCCGGTGACGCCCCGGCCCATCTCCCGCATGATCTTCTCGGCGATGGCGTCGCTCTTGTCGGAGATGATGAAGTAGGCGTGGGCCGAGTTGGGGCCCTCCAGAACCAGGTCGATCAGCACGTTGCACAGGAAGGCGCTGATCAGGCCGTACATGGCGGCCTGGGCCTCGAACACGAAGGCGCTGGCGATGATCACCAGGCCATCGAACACGAAAATGGCGTAGCTGACCTTCACCACCGGTACCAGCCGGTGCAGCAGCGAGGCGAGCATGTCCGTGCCGCCGGTGGTGGCGTTGCCCCGCAGCACCAGCCCGAAGCCAATGCCGCTGATCGCGCCGCCGTAGACCGAGGCCAGCAGCATGTCGTCGGTGGCGGGGGGCAGGGGAATGTGGTCGATCAGCAGCGACAGCAGCACCATGGCGATCAGCGAGCGCGCGCCGAAGCGCAGGCCCATGGATTTCATCGAGATCAAAAACAGCGGCACGTTCAGCGCGATGTTCACCAGACCCACGCTGACCCCCAAGGCGTGGCTGACCAGCTGGCCCACGCCGGTGAAGCCCCCGGAAACCACCTGGTTGGGAATCAGGTACATGCGATAAGCCGCGGCGGCCACCAGCAGCCCCACCGCGACCAGCAGGTCGTTCTTCAGTTCCTCCCGCAGCGACGTCCTCATGGCCGCGCCTCCTTCCCGTGCCCAACCATTATATCAAACCCAGCCGTCGAATTCAATTGGAACGCAACGCTTTCCAGTGTCATAGTGATGATACGGGTCCAAGGAAAATAACGCCGCCCCGACGGGATCGGCGCGGCGATGGAAAGGCGTTGTGAGCATGTATTATGGAAGCATACCGCTGTATCCCCGGATGGGATGCGATTGCGGACGGGACGACTGCGTGCGCGTGCCCATGTTCGGTGAGCGCGGCGGGTCGGGCCGCCTGCCGGACCCGTGCGCCTGTCGCCGGGTGACGATCGAAAACCCCTGCCGCCCGGGGGAGGTGGCAGAGGTGCTGCTGGGCGTGGACGACTGCGGGAACCTGGTGGTTTGCGTGAAGCGCGACTGTCGCCCGCCCTGCGAGCCCCCGCGCCCGCCGAGGCCGTGCCCTCCGAACCCCTGTTCGCCCAGCCCCTGCCCGCCGCCCCGTCCCCGCCGTGACGGCTGCCGGGGAAGACTGTACGGAAGTTGGAGGTGATATTCTGATTTATCGAGCTGTTGCTCGATAAATCAGAATATGAGTATTTAGTATCTAGTGGTTAGTATTTAGTGGTGGTGCAAATCCCTACGGGATTTGTTTGATTATAAGGAAACGGTAGAGGCTTCAACGCCTCTTGATCCCTTGAATCAAAAGAAATCCGTTAGGATTTCCTCCTCCACTAACCACTAAATACTAAATACTAACCACTGAAATTCTGATTTGTCGCCTCGCGACAAATCAGAATTTATCATATCCTGTCACCTTCCTGCATATATACTTCCAACCCAATGACGAAAGGAAGAAAATTATGGACAGGATACGTGTGATGTTGGCGGATGACAACCTGAATGTATTGCGGCTTTTGACGGATTACCTCTCCCGAAAGCCGGACATCGAGATGGTGGCGGCGGTTTCCGACGGGGTGGAGATCCCGGACAGCGTGCGCCAGCACGCCCCGGACCTGTTGGTGATGGACATCATCATGCCCCGCCGGGACGGCTTCATGACGCTGGAGGCGCTGAACGGCATGGAGCCGTCGCTGCGGCCAAAGGTGATCGTGCTGACCGGCCTGGCCCGGGACGACTTCATCATGCGGGCCATCCGCCTGGGGGCCAGCTACTACATGGTGAAGCCCTTCGACATGGACCTG
>JAZSAA010000550.1:0-14476 GCA_045601625.1 Clostridia bacterium
TCATCCCGAGCAAAGCGAAGGATCTTTTCCTGTGGCGCTCTACAGCGCCGTAAAACGAACCCGGTTCCCGTAGCGGCGGCGCCTGCGCCGCCATCGTCCTTCAAGGCTCCCTCGCCGAGGGAGCTGTCAGCCTTCGGCTGACTGAGGGAGTCCCCCTCGATCACGCCCCGGATCACCTCATAGCTGAACTCCGCCTCCTCCGGCAGCCCGAACCGGTTCTTGGCGTCCCAGCAGGAATGGTGCGCGGTATACATCACCCGCTTGCCGCCCTGGACCTTGTTCTTGCCCTTGGCCGCGCCCTTGCCGTCCACGTTCACCACGATGGTTTTGTAGTTGGCGAAGATCACCATGTCGGCCCATTCCTTCACCGCCCCGGCGATGGACGCCTTGGGCGAATCGGTCAGTTTCAGGCTCCACCGGTCATAGGCGCCCAGCTCGTCGGGCTGCTCGAATTTCCGCATGGCCGCGTGGCAGCAGATCACGACGTTGACGCCCTTCTCCCGCACCTGCTCCAGCGCGTTCAGCAGCCGCCCGAACTCCTCAAACAAAAATCGGTAGCCTTTGCCGTACCCGTAGTCCTCGATGCCGGTCTTCTGGTCCCTGGCGCAGACGTATTCACTGCACAGCGTCTCGGCCCAGTCTGCGGTGTCCAGCACCAGCGTCTTGCAGCACCCCGGATTCTGCCGAACATATTCGACCTCGTTCAGCAGCTCCACCCACAGATCCGGCCTCGGCAGCCGCTTCACGTCCATGTGGACCGTGCTGCCCTCGGTGTCCAAAAAAACTGGATCAGGGAATTGGGAAGCAAACGTAGATTTCCCGATACCTTCAGGCCCATAGATAACGGTTTTGATCGCCGTTTTTACCCTACCAGATGTGATCTGTATCATCTAACCATCCCTTCTTGAATCTCTTCGGTTGTGTCGCTGTTCTGTCATCCCAACGAACCTACAATTACTTGGGCTATAATCACCGTCGTTGTTGCTTCTGTCTATTGTGCATTCATATTTGGGCGCTTTATCGTTGTATCCGTTGGCATACGCCCAATCATGAAATGCCTGGTAATCATGCCTCCATTCTTCACAAACTTTGATGCCTCGTCCTCCATATTCCTTATAATGCGGGTTGTTAATGTTGTAGCAGCGGCCTTTCATGTTCGACCAAACGTTGTACAGTCGTTTGTGGGATTGATGATGAATCGTGGAACGTATTGAAGTAACTTCTTTTGAGTAGCATCCACAAGACTTAACTCTTCCTGCCCTTAAACGGGTACTTGTCGTGATCGTTTCGTTGCCACATTCACATTTGCAACTCCATGCAACCGCTTTTCCCTCATTGGCAGTTCTGCCCGTGACAGTCAATCTTCCGAAGCGTTGACCTGTTAGGTCTATAAAAGCTGGCATAAAAATACCTCCGTAGCCCGAAAGTCAACCCTTATATGAAATTTTCAAGGTACTTTTTAGAACACGCCAGCCTCAAAGGTAGGCGCTTTAGGCTCTGGTTCTTTCACCACGCCGTCTTCGATAATCAGGGTGCAATCCTCACCAGAAGATGTAACGCGGGTGGCTATGACTTGCAATTCTTTCTGTTCAAGCCAATCACCAAACTCGTTTAAGGTATCTGTGTCCATCGCCTCAAGGCCATCCATAAGGACGAACCCACATTTTGGGTTTAGAGCTTGCACGATGGCAACTGAAACCTTTAGTTTTTCTGATCCACTCATGCAGTCCCAGGCCTGCCCGTTGTAGGTCAGCGCCCCGTTCTCCACGCTCAGCCCCGGCAGGGGCAGCGCCGCCCCGTCCAGTAGGGCCCGCTTCTCGCCGCGCACCCGGTCGATCTGCCCGGTCAGGTCGTTGTATTGCTTCGTGTAGGCGCTGGCGTCCTCCACGGCCTTGGCCCTGTCCAGGTTGGCCCGCACCTTCGCGTTGATCTCGTCGATCTGCGCGATATTCGCCTCCAGCTCGGCGGTGCTTTCGTCGTGGAGCGTCAAGGCGTCCTTTTGGGCGATTGCCTCGTCCCGCTTCGCGTCCTCCACGGCCTTGCGCGTCTGGGTCAGCACCTTGTTCAGCTCGATCATCTTGTCCTCGATGCGGGCCAGCTCGGATTCAAGGCTCTCGCGGTTCCGGGTGATATCCGCCGCCCGCGCCCGCTTCCGGGCGTTCTCCCCGTTCCGGGCCAGTATGTCCTGCTGTTGCCGGATCAGTTCGCTGGCGCTGACGATGTCCTCCGGCACCCCGTCATACTGGGGCATTTCCGCCGCGTACTTCTGCTTCTGGTCGGCGACGCGCCCCACCGCCAGGCGTTCCTGGTACAGCTGCGCCTCCTGCCGCTCCAATTCGGCCAGCCGTTCGCCCACGCCGATGATCTGCAACAGCGTCCCGGCCTTTTCCTTGTCGCTGGCCTCCATGAACTTCGGCAAATTCAACGCCAGCTGATCGAGAAACTCGTCCAGCAGTTTTTGCCCCCGCCGCCCGCCGCTCGGGTCGGTCACTTTCAGCGCCGAGTTCTTCCCCTTGCGTTCCACGATGATCCCGTTGCTCAGCTCCACCCGGATGTCCGGCGGCAGCACGCTGCCCTCCCGCTCGGCTTTCGTGGGCCGGTACTTCTCCCCGCCCAGCGCCCAGGCAATCGCGTCCAGCACGCTGGTCTTGCCCTGCCCGTTGCGCCCGCCGATCACGGTCAGGCCGTTCGCCGTGGGCTCCAGTTGCACCGCGCGCACCCGCTTGACGTTCTCAAGCGCCAGCCTGTTGATCTTTACACTCATTTCTTTTCCTCTCTTTCCTCCGTCCGCGTCAGCGCCAGCCCGATCACCGCGATCAGCATCAGCGCCGCCCCTGTGACCACCATCGCCCCCGCGATCAGATCCACCAGCAGCATCAGACTACCTCCCGCCAGCGCGGGTCGATGATCTTAATCGCATCCGGACACCGGCTGTCCGCCCGCACGGCCTTCAACATCCGCTTCGCGTCGGGCAGTTTCCGGAAGATCATCGCGTCCTCGTCACTCGGCACCCATACCGTCAGGCTCCCGCCCATATCGTCCTCCAGCGTCCGCGTCGCCAGCCACGCGCGCTTGCGCTTGTCCCGTATCGCGTACCCCGTTCTCATGCCTCCGTCCTCCTTTCAATCGCTTCCCACAGCCAGTCAAAAGCCCACCGCGCGCCGTAGCACACCATGGCGTAGCCCACCAGCAGCGCTTTGCCCACGCCGTGGGGCCTGCGGTTGTGTCGGTAGCGCCGCCGGGCGTCCAGTCGCATCTGGCGCCATTCCTCGGGCGTGTGGCGCATCATCGCCACCCGGCGCACCGCCTCGCTGCTGGCGTGGGGCACGGGCATCAGCGCCCCCGCGTCGCCCCTGGCCAGCGCCTCGGAGATCTCCCGGTCGCCGCCCAGGCGCACGTAATAGCCGAATCGCTTCACGTTTCCACCTCCGCCCTTGTCCCCCGCAGCGCCCGCCGGATGATCTGCCGGGCGATGCCCGCCCCGTCCGCCACCGCGCCGCAGGTCAACACCTTGAACCAGTCGCTCTCATAGAAGCCCCGGCAGGCTTTCAGGTGGTACAGGTTAGCCTTGGTTGGATGCCTTGCGGCGGTGATTGCCGCCGTGGCCAGCTCGTTCGCCGCGCCTTTCAATATCTCCGCCGCCAGCGTCACGCAGGCGTCGGTGTCCAGATCCTCGGCCTTGAGATAATCCACCATCCTCGGCAGCCGATCCATGTCCTTTTCGCTCATAATAGTGTGTAATACGGGCAATCCCCGTCCTCCCGGTCGATCGTGTCGTTGGGTATCGCGTCCAGCGCCTGCCGCAGCGCGCAGGTCCGGCGCATGGCCTTGTCCTCGTGGCACATCAGACAGTGGTCGTGGCATCCGGCCAGCAGCGCCGTCAGCGTCTCAAAGGATAGCCACATGCCGTAGTTCTTCTCGTCCCGCTGCAGCTTCCCGGGGCTCCTCACGCCGATGGTGTAGCTCACCATTTTCAGGTTATTCAGGTATGTCCGAAGCTGGTTGTCCGGTATCGTCCCCGGCACCGCCTCGATGATCTTCGTGATCCGCTTCGCCATCATGGCCAGGTCGCGCCGCGCGCCTGGGATCATCTTCATCCGCTCCGCCAGCGGTTCCAACACATCCAGCGCCATGATCTCGAAGGCCACGTTCAGCCGCATCAGCGCCTCCCGCTCGCTGGCGGTCATCCGCTTGGTCTCACTCACTGTGCCACCTCCATCAGGTCGGTCCCCAGCTGTCTGGCGAACCAGGCATAGCACCGGGGCACATCAAACAGCAGCTTCTGGTTGTTCCGCCCGAACTTTCCCGCCGGGAAGTCCTCATATATCAGCCGCAGCTGCCGCAGCGTGGTCGGGCTTTCCCCGAACAGCTCCGCCGCCCGATCGATGGTAACAAACAGCGGCGTCCCCGGCGGCAGCATGATCGTAGCCTCCGCCTGGATCGCCTCCGCCGCAATCTCTCCGCGCTTCATGTTCAGTCCTCCTTGGTCAGAGATTCGGTTTCCATTTCTTTGAACAGATCATCAATTGTGATCTGGCCGGTAAGTACCTCGATACGTTTGAGCACACCATGGTAATTGACCCGATAGCCCACGATCTGCTTTTTCATCAGTTCTCGTACTTCGCCCAACAACTCCTCGTCCTTACAAACGTTCAGGTTGACTATGATCCCACGTTTGTTCAGGATGTAGGCCCCTCGACTGTACTTGTCAGTCATTACCCTGCGGGCACAGCGTCCAACGATCCGGCGCAGTTCTTGCTCAACCAGCTTATCGGGATCAAACTGGTAAAACTCTCGAATCTCGTCTATTCCCTGCTCAATGGAATACGTCGGATCCCGTGCTATTCGCTCAGTCAGTGCCTTCGTCGCCTTTAAACATTTCATTGAAGACTTCGTCAATGTTCTTATCTCCTTTCTTGATGAATACGTTTATAATGCGGGTAAGGCGCTCAATGGCCCGCTGTAGGTCCTTAATATCACCCATTGGATCGATGCTGCCCCGCCACATGGATTCGTAGCTAGTGTCGTCTTCCGGCAGTTTTTTCACCGCTTTTAATGCTTGCCAAAGGGCTTTTATCATCCGGTCATCCGCTATTTCTCGGTAGTAATCCGCTTCCCTCTTGGCTACCTGATACGTATTCAGGTCAACTGTGTTGTCGCTCTCGATACCGTGTTGTCTCTTGACGGTATCAAGGAATGCTTGTGTGGATTGCCTGCTGGCCTCAATCCGTTCGTCAGCTTCCGCCCTCTTCTTGCGTTCCTCTTCCTGTCTCTTCGCTCTGACCTTATCCAGCACCAGCGACCGGGAAACAATGTCGTCGTTCTCGCGGGCTTCGGCTATCGCCTGTTCAACGATCTCCGGATGGGCGGCAAGAGTCTCGTATTGTGATGCCTTTTGTTTTGGGATGTTCACCCGCTTCAATGCGTCTGATTTTGTTTCCAACCTCGTCACCGTGGGTGACGAGGTTAAATCCGTTCTGGCCCCCGGTTGCTTCGACATTGCCTGTGTCAGTTCACCGAGTTTCATTTCAGCCCGCAGCTTGATCTCACCCAATTCCTGTGCCTCGCGCAACTTCTGCTCATATACCTCCTTCGCAAGCCCGAGCCGCTTTATTGCGCTGATCTCTGCCCGAACGCTTTTCAGCTTCTCTTGCGCTATCACTGCGAATGCCGCGACATCTTCAAAACGCTCCGGCAGATTAGATGATGTGATCTGTAAGTTATTCATACGCCCTCCTATATGGAATTGGCCTAACTGCAGAAATCATAATATGGATTCTAGTTTAACTAGACTCCGTTCCAAAAGAAATGTTATCCATGCTAAGATTCACAACCTTACAAAACTGCTTTGCCTGAGCTATAGTCATTGTCTCCGGATTTTCTTCGTACTTTCGGTACGTCGTCAAACACACCCCCATCAAATTTGCTATATCTGTCTGGGATTTGCCTGCTAAGGCACGTGCTTGTCGTGGTGTTAACTTTTCAGAGATCATTTCCTCACCTCCTTGTTGTTCCATTGTACTCTAGTTAAACTAGATTGTCAATACTTTTTTGATATTTTTTTATAATAATCTGTATTTTTTTGTTGACATTCTAATATAATTAGATTACTATATGAGCGAGGTGAAACTAATGACGATGGGTGAACGTATCAAAGAGTTAAGAGAATCGCGAGGACTAACACAAGCTCAATTAGGTGATATAGTAGGAAAAACTGATAAAGCTGTTTCCACATGGGAAAACAACGCTTATAAACCTCGTGCTACTGTTATTGAGGAATTAGCTCTCTATTTTAATTGCTCTGTTGACTATCTACTCGGTAAATCTGATACTCGTGTTGACGATAATTTGCTGGATATAGTTAATACCATTCCCAATAATGCGCTTGAAGAATGTGGCAATGTCTTAGATGCGATAAAAAAGCTATACGCTGAATCTACACCCGATGAAAGAGAGTTGATATTGATTTATCGTGATCTGAACGACATCGGCCAAGCTGCTCTCATTGGTACCGCCCGCGGCCTAGCCGCTAACCCTGATATGAAAAAAGGTTCCAAGTCAGACATCGAGACGATGGCATGATTGTACTGATTCCCATAGATACTAAGCGGCCCCGCCGCTGATATAAGGAGGTATATCCCATGAAGAAGTTGTTAGCCCTGGTTCTCTCTCTGCTGCTCGTCGGTACAATCGCACTTGCGCAGACCAACAAGGAAATCACATTCCAGGATAATGCGTGGGGCGCAAGCTACACGCAGATTAACCAGAAGTACGGCTCTTACGACATTCACGACATGAGCGGCAAACTGATTAAGACTTTCTCTGTTGATGAGGTGATCAAAGACGACGGTGGTCTTGATTTCGAGTACACGGACATCAATGTTGTTGGCAATGCCTACGCGCCGGAATCACAAGTGGCAGGCTATACCACTACGGACGTTTCTTTTTACTTTGCCTATAAACCCGTGAACAGCATACTCACAAAGGAACTGAGTGATACGATGATGTACGCCGCCCGATATGAGTTCGCAACCTCTGATCTTGCGGTCATGGAGGCTGATCTCACCACCAAACTGACAGGGCTGTATGGTGAGCCTGACGCTATGGATTCCGGGAGTAATATGTGGGGCACAGAGTTCAAATATATTTACTGGTATGGCGCGAATGATACGGGCGTTGTTCTGATTGTCCATCATCCGTCCGTCAATACATTTTTGAGCGAAGATAGCATTCGCCTCGTTTACTACACCCGGCAAGGCGATCAATGGCTGCAGGCCGCGTCTGACGCGGAAGCCTACAGAGAGGCCCAGGGCAAGAACGCCACACCCGACGCCGGCAATAACTCAGGGCTATAATGACCGACCCGCCCTCGTCTATTGACGGGGGTATTTTACAGGAGGTAACCCATATGTCCAGATCCGGCACCCGCACCCCCAACGGCATGGGCTCCATCCGCAAGCGCAAGGACGGCACCTACGAGGCCCGCTACACCGGCTCCGACGGCAAGCAGCACAGCGTATACGCCAAGACGCCCAAGGCCTGCGGCGAGGCCCTGCGCGCCGCTACGCACAGCGTGGACAACGGCACTTGGCTGGAGCCGTCCACCCTCAGCGTCAAGCAATGGCTCAATACCTGGCTGTCCGACTACCAGAGCCACACCACCCCCCGCACCGTCCAGGTCTACCGTGGACTGGTGGACCGGTATATCATTCCGGTGATTGGCGTCGTGCGCCTGACTGCCCTGTCCCCGATCCATGTGCGCAAGGTGATCTCCGAAATGCAGAAGAAGGGCCGCGCCGTCTCTACCATCCGCAGCGCCCACGGCGTCATCTCCGCTGCCTGCAACGCAGCCATCGAAGCGAAGCTGCTCAAGGCCAACCCTGCCGAGGGCATGAAGCTGCCGCCGCGCTCAAAGACAAACTTCCACGTCGTCGACCGCGAACAGATCCCCGCCTTCGTCGCCGCCGCCCGGGAGGATGTCAACGGCAACGCCCTGATCTTCCTGCTGCTCACCGGCCTGCGGGCCTCCGAGCTGCGTGCCCTCCAGTGGGCCGACGTGGACCTGGACGCCGCATCCATGCACATCCACCAGCAGATTCCCTGCCACGGCGCGCCCGCCTTCGCCCCGCCGAAGGACAACAGCGTCCGCGACATCGAGTTGACGCCCCAGGCCGTCGCCCTGCTCAAACAGCAGCGCAAGGATCAGGCCGCCGCCCGCCTCGCCGCCGGCGAGAAGTGGGAGACCAACGACATTGTAGACGATCTGGTCTTCCGCAGCGCCCGAGGCCATTTCCTCTCCGAATCCGTCCTCGCCAAGGCCACTCACGCCACCGGCGCAAAAATCGGCATCCCCGAACTCCATCCTCACGACCTCCGCCACTCCTATGCCGTCGCCGCCCTCCGCTCCGGCGCCGACATCAAGACCGTCCAGAGCAACCTCGGTCATAAAAACGCCGCCATGACCCTGGATGTCTATGCCGCATACACCACCGACGCGGGTAAAGTCGCCGCCGAAAAACTGTCCAAGTATTTCGAAGAGGCCCATATTTAGGGTAATATTTAGGGTAAACCCTATTGACAACAGGCCAAAAAGCACCGTAAAATAGGCATATTATGACTGTGATGGAAGAATACTGGGTTTTCTTTTATTGTCCATACTTTGCCATACTCCCTCACAAAACCCCCGTAAATACGGGGTTCCCGCAACAGAGTAAAATAAAGTTCAACAAACTAATTAGGGTAAAATTAGGGTATTTGCGTCCTAAATTTCGGACACTAAAAAAACACCCGCGCAGGCATAGCCCGCGCGGGTTCATTCTATTTCGGTCTAATCCTCCGGCACTTCCGGCAGCCCCGCCACGCTGGTGAGCAGGCTGAGGATGCCGGCCAGCAGCGAGGCGCTGCCGACCATCAGCCAGTTTACGTCGCCCATCACGGCGCTGGTGCCGATGGTCGCCACGGCGGTCTGCGCCACGGTCTTGATGGCCCTCACGCCGGCGGCCTTGAACCACTTGCCCCAATCCCTCATTGAAATCACGCTCCTTTGCTCAGATAGGAAATCAAAAAGCCCACGGCGGCGGCGAGCAGCAGCTCGACCACCTTCCATGAGGCTTTCTTCCACTTGTCGGCGGGCTCCTTCTCCATCTCGGCCACCCGCCTGTCAACGCCCTGCACCACGGTCTTGAGGTCGGTCATGCCCGTGGCGAGGTTGTTCACGGCGTTGGTCAGGTTGGCAAGCTGAACCTGTGTCTGCTGCAGTTCCTTGATGGCCTCGTCGTGTTCGTGCAGCCTGCGGTTGTAGCTCTCATGCTCCTTGTCATTGGCCCGCAGCGCACCCATGACCTCGGCATACTGTTCATCGTTCATCATTCCTCACCGCCTTTACCATATGAATCACCAACGCTGCCAGGATTACCGACAGAACCATCCGCTTCCATGGCAGCGCCAGCAGCTGGCAGGCCAGCAGATCAGCCCGCGCCACTGCGGCCTGAATCGCCCTCGTCACGTCCATGTCGCCCTCCTATGGCCCCTCGCTGGTGATGTCCACGCCGGGGCGGTCGTAGTCGATCCGGTAAGGGTCATACCCGTTTAGCCCGGCCCAGTGCATGACGGTGTACACAGCCGCCAGCAAAATGACGGTCAGCAGCAGCACGGCGATACATTCACACACGGCTTTCATACTTCCACCAGCTTCGCGTACTTGGAGGACACCCAGCCGTTCTGCGTCTCGAAGATCACCAGATACCAGTCCCGCCCTCCGGCCTGACGGGTGACGCCCTGATAGGGTAGCTTGTCTCCCCTGTGTACGGTGCCGATGTCGCGGGAATCCGTGCCGGGCGCAGCCCGGACATTCACGGAGCCGCCGGTGATCTCCACCCAGCCGCAGACCGTTTCCAGCAGCGCCTTCTCCGTCGCCGCGTCGTATACGCCGGTCACGGGCTGGCCCTTTGTTTTCTGGAAATCCTTCACAGCGTCCTCGGTCTCCTTGCCGAAGTCGCCGTCCGCACCGTACTCCGGCAGGCAGTTCGGATTCCACTTCAGCAGCAGCTCCTGCATGGCCCTGACCTCGGGGCCGCTGTCGCCGCGGCTCAATCCATCCTTGACGGGATCGTCGTCGTCCCCGGCCTTGCTCCCATTGCTCAGCACCACCACGGTGTGGCCCTGCGTCCGGGTGACCAGGATGTCGCCCCGCTTCAGGTACTTGTCGGAATCGGTGTACTTGCTGCCCTTCAGCTCCACGAACGCGCCGCTGTCCAGCAGGGCCGCAGGCTCGGTGGGCGTGCGGAAGTTGGGCAAAGAAATGCCCGCGTATGCGCAGCACACGCGGACGAGCGCCGAACAGTCCGTCTCGCAGTTCTTCTCCACCCGCCGGCAGTTGAAGCCCAGCGGCTTGCTGACGTCGTACAGCGTCAGGCGCTGCCCCTGGTCGTAGCCGATGTGGCTGTTGTCGCAGGCCCACTGCATGTCCTGGGCGATCTTCGCCGCCACCGCCGGATCCTTCGCCCGGAACACCCGCCAGCCCTTCGCGTGCTTGTACCAGCTCTGGGTGCCGACCTCCCTGCCGGTCTGGTCCCCGGCCTTGCCGCCCCTGGCCTTGCCGTTCTCATCGATGCGCGCCGATCCTATCTTCACTGACATCTTTATCACTTCCCTGTAGCCATATTATTCCGCCTGATACACCGGCGTTATTGATTACTGCGGTGCTACCCCTGGCTTCGCCCGTCCCCCCGCGCAACGTCCATCTGTCCGATCTTCACGCCGTTTTCCAGCCAGTAGGTCACGACGGCCTTGCCTTCGTCCTCCGGGTGCTTTTCCACCGTGTAGATGACCTTCGCCGTTCCAACGCTCTCAATCATGGTCTTTTACCCTCCTTCATCACTCGTTGACTTCCAGCCAAAGCGCCTCTGTTCCAACCGCGCCCGGCTCCCAAACGTTCCCGTCCACATTGCTGATCCAGTGCCTGTCGTTGTGCCGCACCTTTGCGCCCTTCGCATAAGCGTCCTGCGCACCGACCGGCTGCACCCATTCAGGCCATTCCTCGCCGGGGTCGTGAATCTGCACGAACAGGCTGACCGCCACGTCCGGCGTCCAGTCCGCCTGCGAATGGTGGGCCTGCAGCACCTTGTACAGCTTCCCGCTGTAGCGGATGCGCTCGTCCACCACATAGTCCTTCCCGACCATCCACGCCGGAAACAGTATGATGTGTTCTACAGCGTCGTCGTCGCTGTAGGTGTCGGTGATCGCGTCGATGGCTTCACGCAGTTCAACGGCATCCTCGACGTTCGTGATGCCTGCAGCCTCCATCGCAATTTCGCTGTCAGACCGCGCCATGATCGTGTCGCCCTGCAAATACAGGTCGAAGTGCTCCATCGCATCATTGGCGCTGTCCCCGGCAAAGTAGTCCGGGGTCGTTTCGCCGCCACGGAACGCGACGACAAGCCCCGCGCGCTGGTCGGAGTAGTGTTCACAGATAAAGCCCATGTTTATTTCACCCCTGTATATTAAAATTATTAAATTCTCCAAGCCCATTCATTGCTTGTATTGTCATACAATCCTATTTTATAAGATTGGCCTTTCCCAAATATACCCAAGCCATAACTGTGACCATTTGCACCCGTAAACCTCAAAGAGGCTTGTAGCCCTTGTGATGACGTTGCAACGATTTCAGGTACGCCAAGGTTCGCCCGCGCCCCTGCAGCTGTGGTCGCACCTGTGCCTCCGTGATCAACGGCTATTGTTTCGGCGTTGGTAACAATTCGCTTCCAACTTCCCCAAGTGTTATTATCACCATTGCGATTCCTGAAATACAATTTATTTCCGCCATAATCACCTTGGATTTGTAGTGGATAGCCAGTATTTGCGCCACAACTAAAATCAACCAAAGTACCGTTGGTAGCAGTATTTATTTGCTTGTCATTTTTATAAGCAAAAACAATCCCGCCACGAATATCAGTGTTTGCGTCATGGGAATCAGCGCTATTCCACCAAGCATACCTCATAAATACTTGGCTTTTATTTATTGATCGTAGTTCATAGCCATTCCAGCATGTTAAATCTGTAACGGCATCTGACGAAATAGCTGATGCGCCATAATTCGCATAGGTTAAAGTATTATTGGTTCTGTCTTTTAATGCAGTTGCGCTTGCCGCATTGCCTGTGCAGCTACCAGAAGAACCCGAACAGTTTCCCGTCACATTCCCGGTCAGCGTCCCGGAAAAAGTACCGGTCGTGGTGCCTGACAGGGTTAATCCCGTAGTATTAGCCGTAATACGCACATCGTAATCGGCTGTTGTTGCATTCGAGGCGTGAAAGTCGATATATTTTCCGATCTCCATGACGCCATCATTGCCAATGATAGGCGTACCTCTGAACCAATTACCGGATACTGGTTCAGTATCTGGTCGTGCCCCGATGTTCGCCGGGGTAATGCCAAGGTTCGTCCTCGCGCCTGCGGCTGTAGTCGCCCCTGTGCCGCCGCTGCCAACCTCCAATGGTTGATATAAATGCACATCCGCATTTATGTTAAAATAATCGCCATTATATGTAAAGTATTTTACCCCCGCGTATTGATATACTGAAAATATTGTTCCACCTGTTGTATTTAAGAAAATACCCCGCTCAGTAATAACCATTTGGTCGTTACTATTGGAATCAATAATATTGATTGGGTTTATACCGCCAAAAGTCATTAACCTTGCGCTTGTTTCATCTGAATAGCGAATTTCAATTTGATTGGTTAGGCTCTGTTGTATCTTTATAGAACCTTCCTTGTTACCTTCCGTCTTGGTTAGATTGATTGCACCTGCATTTATCGCAATGCCATTATTATTCCAATGTCCAATTTCATCCCCATTGGCATTCAACATCCGCAGCACGCCGTTCTGGTTGTTCTGCCCGCCCAGCGTCAGCGTGCCGCCCTGAATGTGATCCGCGCTGAGATACCCCGCGTTGATATAGCTGGCATTGATGTAAAGCTGCCCGTTGTACAGCACCAGCCCCTGCGCCGCGCCGTTGTCCGTCAGGCGGTTGAAGATCTCCTGCTGGGTCAGGTCGCTGTCCAGCGCCTCCACGGCCTCGTCCGCGTAGGCCTTCGCCAGCGTCAGGGCCTTGACGGTTCCCCCGATATAGGGGTATTCGTCCGTGACCTCCCCTGCCTGGGGCGCGGAGACATCGCACCGGCAGGCGGGCCCGAGCGCCAGCTGTTCGCCGTACAGCACCGACGCGATCTCGCCGCCTGCCCCGGCCCGCACGTAATCCCCCAGCTCCGCCGCCGGGTCGCATACGGCCCCGTCCAGGCTGTAGGCCTGGTACCGCCGGCCGATCAGCGCCTCCGCCAGCTCCGCCGCGATCACCGGCGCAATGCTCACGTCCACCACGATGCCGGTCTCGTCGCCGGTCAGGGTCACGACGCCGTCCACGGTGCTGCGAACGCCGGTAATCGTGCCGGTTGGCCCCACGTCCATGCCGCCCGTAACGCCGTCCACGTCCACCGCATCCGCCGTGGCTGCCGCCGCCCCCGCCGCGTCCGCCAGCGGCACCAGGCGCAGCCTGTTTTCCGGCGTCACGATCCAGTTGCCGCCGCCCGCCTGGGCGATGACGCCCAGCACGTCCCGAATGGTCGTGCCCGCCGCAGGCTCGGCAATCGCAAAGGGCGCGCCGGACGGAATTGCCGACCGGCTGTCCAGCGTCAGCTCCAGCAGCGCAAGCAGCTCCGCCAGCACGGCGCCCATGGCCCTGGGCCAGCTCCCCGCCGAGGGCTCCCACACCGCGTTGGCCTTCAGCAGCGCGTCGTAGCATTCCAGCGCCACCGCCTCCGTCACCGGGTCGCGCGAGCGCCGGGCGATGTAAAACGTCCCCTGGGGCAGCCATTCCGAGGCCGTCTCCCCGTCGTTCAGCCGCGTCTCGATAAACACCGACGCGCTTCTGGGGATCGTCGCCGTCCCGCGCACGGCCAGCGCCAGCGACGCAGCGGCCACGTTGCCGATGCCCATGCTCTCCTGCATGCAGGCGCGGGTGATGACGGGCTGCGAAATGGCCGTCACCACCGTCCCCCCGATGGTCGCCCGCGCCTCCAAAGGCGCGCCGACGGCGAGGAGGTCCTTCCAGGTTTGAGATGTTGTCTGCATAATGGTATCTCCCTACTTTTAATTGGGAATGGGGAACCAAGTGAAAGGGGGAATTAGGAACCAGGAACTAGGAACTAGGAACCAGGAACTAGGAACTAGAAATAGCCAGGGATTCAGTCACGCTTCCCCATTCCCCATTCCCCATTCCCCAGGGCCTGCCGGCCCCAGCTTACTGAAAACAGTCCACCGGACTGTTTTCCGGGCGCTCGCTGTCCCCATTTCTCCTTTCCCTACCTCTCCGTCATGCTGAAGCTCACCCCGTCGTAATACGGCGCGCCGGTCTCCCGGTTCAGCCGCTGCGCCCCGAAGGGCACCGTGGACGTGTAAAAGCTCTTCGTCACCTGCGCCCC
>JAZSAA010000551.1:0-2336 GCA_045601625.1 Clostridia bacterium
GGCCTTTTTTGCGGCAGGGAGCCTGTCGACCAGAGCAAAAAAGGCTACCTTGCAGATTTGCCGCCCGGAAATCCGCAGGATTTCAGGCAAATCTGAGGAGGATGTATTGAAGGGGGACCTGTCCCCCTTCAAACGGGCGTCGGCCCGATAAATCAGAATTTGACAAACAGAAAGGAGCATACCCTATGAAGAAGTTGTTTCTGCTGTTACTCTGCGCCACGTTGCTCTGCGGCGGTCTTGCTGCCATGTCCGAATCCACGCTGCCCGTCGCTACCATCGAGATGGTGAATGGCGACGTGATAAAGCTGGAGCTGTACCCCGACATCGCGCCCAATACCGTGGCGAACTTCGTCGAGCTGGCCAACGCCGGGTTTTATGACGGTCTGATCTTCCACCGGGTCATCCCCGGCTTCATGATCCAGGGCGGCGACCCTCAGGGCACCGGCATGGGCGGCCCCGGCTACGGCATCAGGGGCGAGTTCACGGCCAACGGCTTTGAGAACAACCTGTCCCACGAGCGGGGCGTGATCTCGATGGCCCGGGCCCAGCACCCGGATTCCGCCGGCAGCCAGTTCTTCATCATGCATGCCGATTATCCCGCGCTGGACGGCCAGTACGCCGCCTTCGGCCGGGTGATCGAGGGCATCGAGGCTGTGGACCGCGTGGCCGCTGTCGAAACCGACGCCAACGACCGCCCCGTGGAGGACCAGGTGATCCGGTCCATTCGCGTGGAGACCAACGGCGTGGAATACAAGGCCGAAAAGATTCAGTAATATAATCAGGAGGACGATATCATGAGCAATCCCATTGTCACCATCGAGATGGCCAACGGCGGCGTCATCAAGGCGGAGCTGTACCCCGAGATCGCGCCCAATACCGTGGCCAACTTCGTCAGTTTGGTTCAGTCCGGCTTCTACGACGGTCTGATCTTCCACCGGGTCATCCCCGGCTTCATGATCCAGGGCGGCGACCCCCAGGGCACCGGCATGGGCGGCCCCGGCTACACCATCAAGGGCGAGTTCGTCCGCAACGGCTTCAGGCAGAACAACCTGAAGCACAGCCGCGGCGTGCTTTCCATGGCCCGCAGCATGATGCCCAACTCCGCCGGCAGCCAGTTCTTCATCATGCATGCCGACGCGCCGCACCTGGACGGCGACTACGCCGCCTTCGGCAAGGTGATCGAGGGCATGGACGTGGTGGACGCCATCGCGGGCACGCCCACCGGCTTCCAGGACCGCCCCGTGCAGGAGCAGCGCATCAAAAAGGCCACCGTGGATACCTTTGGCGAGACCTACGAGGTGGAGAAGTACGGCCGGTAAAACCGTGTTACTGGAGCAATTGACATGTCCAAGAAACTGATCGTCGCCGAGAAGCCCTCCGTGGCCCGGGACATCGCCCGGGTGCTGGGCGTCAGGGGCCGGGGCGAGGGCTGCCTGGTGGGCGAGGAATACGTCGTCACCTGGGCCATCGGCCACCTGGTCTCCCTCTGCGAGCCGGGGGAGACCGACGAGCGCTGGGTGAAGTGGAACATGGCCGACCTGCCCATGCTGCCGGAGCGCATACCGCTGAAGGTGCTGCCGAACACCAAGTCCCAGTATTCCATCGTCAGGGGATGGATGCTGAACAGGGACATCTCCAGCCTGATCTGCGCTACCGACAGCGCCCGGGAGGGCGAGCTGATCTTCCGCTACATCTACCAGATGGCAGGCTGTAAAAAGCCCGTGGAGCGGCTGTGGATCTCGTCGATGACCGACGCGGCCATCAAACAGGGCTTCGAGGAACTGAAGCCCGCGGCGTACTACGATTCCCTGTACGAGAGCGCCCGCTGCCGCAGCGAGGCCGACTGGCTGGTGGGCATGAACGCCTCCCGGGCCTTTTCGCTGGCCTACGACGCCCACCTGTCCGTGGGCCGGGTGCAGACGCCCACGCTGAACCTGATCGTAAAGCGGGACCTGGAGATTGTGCACTTCGTGCCCGAGGACTACTGGGAGATCCGCGCCGACTTCGGCGATTACGAGGGCATCTGGGTCAACCCGAAGACGAAGAAGACCCGCTGCGAGGACCGGGAGCAGGCCGAGGCCATCCGCCAGGCGGTGGAAGGGCAGGCCGGCGCCGTGACCGAGAGCAAGCTGACCCACAAGCGGGTGCCGCCGCCCCAGCTGTACGACCTGACCAGCCTCCAGCGGGAGGCCAACAAGAAGCTGGGCTATTCCGCGGACAAGACGCTGAAGCTGGCCCAGTCGCTGTACGAGACCCACAAGCTGATCACCTATCCCCGCACCGACAGCCGATACCTGCCGGACGACATGAAGCCGAAGATCGCCGCCACGCTGAAG